>JADFMW010000103.1 GCA_022563655.1 Pseudomonadota bacterium | reverse complement strand
GGTCGCGCGGGTCTTCGCGTCAGCCTTCCTCGGCCAATTCCCGCAGGCGGTCGGCGTCGCTCAACACCACCCGGTTGCTTTCCGGTAGAGCGATGACGCCGTCCGACTTCAGGCGCCTCAAGGTTCGGCTCACCGTCTCGATCGTGAGGCCGAGATAATCGGCGATATCGCCGCGCCTCATCGGCAGGTCGATGACGACTGGCGAGCGCTTCAGCTTGACGTTTTGGTCGGCAAGGTGGAGGAAGAAAGACGCTATTCTTTCCACGGCGGTCTTGCGGCCGAGCAGAAGCATCTGCTCCTGCGCCGCCGCCAACTCGTCGTTGGCGATTTCGAGCAGGCGCGAATTCATTTTCGGCAACTCGTCGCACAAATTCTTGAAATCGCGGCTGCGGAACCGGCAAAGATGCACGGCCCCCACCGCCTCGGCGCTATAGGCATAGGTCCCGATCGACGCCAAACCGAGGAAATCTCCCGGATACAGGAAGCCCGTAACCTGGCGCCGGCCGTCCGGCAGCAGTTTGTAAAGCCTGAGCGTGCCGCTTGCGACGTTGTAGACATGCTCGGATGGGTCACCTTCCGTGGAGATGGTTTGTCCGCCGTAGAACCATACGTGGGTGACGAGCGCCTGCAGGCGCTGCACATCCGGATCGTCCACCGCCGAACACAGCGCAAGATGGCGGATTTCGCATTGCAGGCATTCCGCGGGCTTGACGGCCCGTGTTGCAGCCGCGCCCGAGCGGCGGGCATGAGCAGACATGTTCAGCCTCCCCAAGGTCGGACGATCATTCTGACAACAAAGCTGCGCGGAAGCAAATTTCGCATGTCACGACGACGCCTTTGATCCAAATCAACGACTCGCGCCGCTCGTTGACTCAGTATCGTGCGTGGCGCGTGTTTGAACGAGGTGGCGGATGGGAGCAGCCCTGAGGACCGCGCAGCTTGCCAGCGATCGGGTCGTCCAGGCCTATCCGTTGATCCGCGAAGTCGCTCCTAATCTGAGCCTCGCGGAATGGGTCGATTTCGCCCGGCCGCTGAGTGGGCAAAAAGGTGAAACGGGCGGCTGCCGCGGCATCATCATCGCGGAGAGGAGCCGTTACATTCGCGGCCTATTTATTTACGAAGTCAACCCGGAACTTTCGCACGGCCGAACCCTCTTCGCGCGCAACATCATCGTTCTCGATCTCGTACAGCGCGACGCGGTCGCCGAGGCTCTGGTCGACGCCATGGAGCGCCTGGCGCAGACGCACGGCTGCGGCGCCGTTCACGTGCACCTTTCGCCCCTCAGCGAATGGGCGCTGCAGTGCTTCGAGCGTCGCGGCCATCGCGTCCAGGGATATCATCTTTGCTCCCGCCTCGAGGAGCATGAGCCAATCCAACGGCAACACAAAGGCGCCTCGGCGCGCCCAACGCCTCGCCGCGTTTGCTGACGGGCCGCCGGCGGCGCCGGCGGCGGCCACACGCTATTCCGTCATGGTTGCGCCCCAACCAGCCGCGCGCCTTCCTGGCCGTGATAGAAGCCGTTGGAAAACGGGGCGACGTTGGCGAGGCGAGCGAGCCGCAGGAAATCTTTGCGTTGCGGCCTGGGCGTTTGCCGCCCTAGACTCCGGCCTTGTCGCCGCCGCAGACCGAATCGAATCATTGAGACTTCCAGTTCTTTAAGAGAGTGGTGGCTGGGGGACCTGGATTGGCCTCGCGCCTGACGGCGATCCACCTCGGCTTCCTCCCGCGTGGCCGCGGCCTGCGACGCCTCTGGAGCGATCCAGTCACGCCATTGCCACGAATTGATTCAGATCAAGGAAGGGCGCCGCAAGCGTACTAGTCTTGCGGTGTTTTAGAGAAATCCGAGGGCTGCGAACGATCATCTTATGCGCGAGATTTTGTCATGAGCAAGATCCGGAAACGTGTTAGACCTGACCGAACACGCTCTAGATTCGCACGGTCGCCGGAGAGGCAATGAAGGGAATACGGCCATGAAACAGAGACTTTTGTATCTGTCACTGATCATCTTCATCGGAATGCTTGGCGTGTCCTGGCTCACTCACGGCACCGGCGTCGTCAAGAATGATCTCGCGCGCAATATCTATATCCCCGAGCGTCTGACGATGCCTCTGCAGGTCCAGGCGGCTTACAACGGCCGCGACATGTTCTTCCGCTATCGCTGGCCGTCGGAGCGGCCGGGAATCTACCACGACATGCTCAAGTACGAAGGAGGGAAATGGGTCCGCTACGGTGGCGGCGTCGCCGGCCCTCAGCCGCAAGGCATTTACGAGGACCGGCTGACCATGCTCGTCGATGACGGCGGCGTCCCGGAATTCGGGAAATACGGCGGCTATGTCACCATAGGCGACCGCATGCGGTTCTTCACCGACGAGGCGACCAAGGAAGAGGTCAAGGCCCATCCCTATCTCGGCGGGAAAAAGAATCAGAGCGAGGTCGGCAAGTATCTGCCGGCGACGCGCAGTGACATCAACGATTGGGCTTCGGTGGTATCGGAGGAAGAACTCGCCAACCTGCGGCGTGCCGGCTACTTCCTCGACCTATGGCATTGGCGGGCGCACCGCTCCAACCCGGTCGGCAAGTCGGACGACCAGTTTGTCGCCGAGGCGCGCTACGGCGATTCCGGCAAGGGCCCCTTTTTCACCAACTGGGACAAGGCAAGGAAACAGCCAAAGCTGATGTTCGACCCTGCGAAGGTCGGGCGGACCGCCCTTGACTGGGACGATTTGGCGCAGCGGAAGCTCGGATTCGACGATCTTTACTACCTGCGCGAGGATCAGGCGGTGCCGTTCGATGCCAACCTCGAGTGGAAAGACGGCGACACGATTCCGCGGCGGGTCTTGCGCGCCGGCGAGGGGTCGCGCGCCGACATCTCGGTCGCCGGCCAGGCGCGTTGGAAGGACGGCTTCTGGGACGTCGCCCTGGTGCGCCGGATGGACACCGGCAACCCCCTCGAGGACAAGGCGATGGTCGACAAGCGTGTCTACAGCGTGGCGTTCGCGGTCCACCGCAATGCCACCGGCAGCCGCTGGCACTATGTTTCCTTGCCGGTGACGCTCGGGCTCGGCCGTGACGCCGAGCTCGAGGCGGTCCGCTTCGAGGGCGAGGCGCCGAAATGGGAGCAGCCGTGGTTCGACGTTACCCTGTTCTATCCCGGGCAGGTCAGTTGGCCCCTGCTCAGCGGCGCCAAGCACGCGGGTGCCGAGGCGATCAAGGCCGGGGTGCCGGTGAAGTATCGTCATAGCGAACATCAGCTCGCCCATTACGGCGTCGAGATGGAATTTTCCGACGAGATTCAGCGAAACTGGCTCCTGACTTTGATCGGAGGCGTGCTTTTGATTGCCGGTTTCGGCATCGGCCTTAACCTGTTGCTTGCTCGGAAAGGAGCGTGATCATGGCCCCTTATCATGCCGTTTTGGTACATTTTCCCGTGGCGCTCTGGACGACGGCGGCCCTGGTCATCCTTGTCCGGGCGCTTTCCGACGGCGCCCTCGCCAAAGCCAGTGACAGGGTGCTGGTACCGCTCCTGGCTCTCGGGGCGCTTTTGGGGTTGGCCGCCTACGTCGTCGGTCTCCTCGTCTGGCCGCTGGAAACCGCGGCGGCGTCGCCGCTGGCCCGCAATCATCTCCTGGTGGCGACCTGGTCGCTGGTCTACTGGACCCTTCTTCTGATTACCCGCTGGATGCAGGGTGAGGCCGTTTGGGAAGGCGTGACGCGCTGGGTCATGCTCGTGCTGGCTGGCCTGGGCAGCATCCTGCTCACCATCACCGGAACGCTGGGCGGCCATCTCTCCGGCAACCCCACGGCGGTTTCCCGGGTCCTGCACTTCCTCGGCTGGGACGTTTACGACACCTTCTATTTGCCGGACTGGGTGCTCTTGCTGCTCGCGGTGGCCATAATCGTCTTGCCGGTGATTGGACTGTGGGGCAGAAGGCGGCCCGCTTGAAGTGATGCGGACAACGCTTCGCCGCGTTTGCTGACGCGCCGCCGGCGCCGCCGGCGGCGGCCACCCGCCATTCCGTCATGGTTGCGCCCCAACCAGCTTCGCGCCTTCCTGGCCGTGATAGAAGCCGTTGGCGAACGGGGCGACGTTGGCGAGGCGAGCGAGCCGCGCCCAGGCTGCGGCCGCGTCATCGCGACCGTCGAGAACGCCCCGGAAAATCCGTGTCACGGCAACCATATCGGTGGAGTGGGGCCACAAGCGGAAGCACCCGATACCCATCTTCAAGAGCCGGTCAAGCTCGAGCACGAGGTTGCAGCACGTGTAGGACATCGTCTGGGTGCCATTGACGGCGAGAAACGCCTCGCCGTCGAGGGTCTCGAGCGCCATTCCGTCGGGGTCGTCGGCGCACACGTACTGGCAGCCGTCCTTGTGCAGGTTGTGGGCCCGCGCATGGTAGCACCGCACGGAGATGGCCAGCGGCAGGCGCCCGAACACCTGGACCTCCAGCTCGGCGCCGGCGGCCTTCGCGAGCGCCGCGAGCGCGCGGGCCGACAGCTCGTTCGACAGCACCACGCGGGCCGCGCCGCGCTCGACCAGGCACGTCATGGTCGCCTCGTTGTAGACATTGACGAAGGGGCCGACCACATGGGGCCGGCCGGCGAGCAGCGCGACGCACGAGATGTCGTTGGCCTCGACCAGGATGTCCGGCGCCGCGGCGAGGGCGCGAACGGCGTCCATCTCGCGCTCGCTCACGATCAGGGCGAGCGTCGACCACACCACCTCCTTGCCCGCGCCGTGCAGCCTTTCGGCGACCTCGGGCAGATACGGCTCGAAGAAAGGCGCGCGCTTCGAGCACACCACCTCGCCCAGATAGACGATGTCGACGGGCGCCTCGTCGGCGATCCGGAAGTAGAAGTCGCGCCACGTCTCGGCCGGCCAATTGAACAGAATGGGGCCGAGAGTGAGCTTCGCCGATGGGGAACTCTGCGCCGTCATCGCCAGGAACCCGCGTACGCGCCCTCGGTGTCGCGGTGTCCCTCGGTGACCGCGCCGAGATCGGACGCCGGCGCCGGCTCTCCGCGCGCCGCGGCGTCGATGGCGCGGCGGAACGCGCCGACCACCTGGGCGACGTAGGCGCGGCCCCGCTGGCGGCCCTCGATCTTCAGCGCCCGAACGCCGGCGGCCATGAGGTCCGGCAGCATGGCGATCGCGTTGAGCGAGGTCGGCTCCTCGAAAAGATACGATGCCCGGCCCCCGGCGACGAACCGCCCCTTGCACAGGGTCGGGTAGCTCCGCGCCTCGTCGTCGCGAAACACATTGACGGTGAAGTCGCCCAGCCGCGAGATCAGCTTGGCGCCCCTGCGCTCGTAGCGCACGTGGCTGGCCGGCGAACACACGCCGTCGAGGTTGGGCGAGCGCCCGGTGGCGTAGGACGACAGCGCGCACCGGCCCTCGGCCATGACACACATGCCGCCGAAGGCGAAGACCTCGGTTTCAACCGGAATCTTCGCGTTCAGTTCGGCAATTTCGCCTACCGTCAGGACGCGCGGAAGCACCACGCGCTTCACCCCGAACGCCTCATGGTAGAAGCGTATGGCCTCGGCGTTGGACGCCGACGCCTGCACGGAGAGGTGCCGGCGCGCCTCGGGATGGCGCCGGCGGGCGTAGTCGAGCAGCCCGATGTCGGCGATAATGATCGCGTCCGCGCCGAGGCCGGCGGCGTCGTCGACGGCGCGGCGCCACGGACCCGGATTGCCGGCCGCGGGAAAGGTGTTGACCGCGACATACACCTTGCGGCCCAGCTCGTGCGCGTAGCCAACCCCTTGCCCCAGTTCCGGCCGGCTGAAGTTCAATCCGGGATAGTTGCGCGCGTTGGTCTCGTCGCGAAACCCGACATAGACGGCGTCGGCGCCGGCCTCGACCGCCGCGCGAAGAGCGGCCGGGGTGCCGGCGGGACAGACCAGTTCGAGCGGCGCCTCACTCATCCCTTGCCGGCGTGTGCCTTCGCAACGCCGCCGCCTGGCGCCCGTGCGCCGTGCACTTGGCGCACCTGGCGCACCCGGCGATGCAGCGCCGTCAATCTCTCGTCAAGCTCGCGTATTTCGGCGGCTTGGGCGCCGCTGCGCCGGGCGACGGGGGCGACAAAGGCGTCGCGCAGCGTCTCGAGGTCGCGCGCGGCGCGCGTAAACACTGCGCCGAACGCCGTCAGCGCCCACCGCGCCGGTCGATCGAGCGGCCCCAAGGGCGAAAGCAAATCCTCGATCAGGTCGATCTCGCCGCTGTCGAGCGCGTTGCGCAGCGTGAGCACGGCTTCGGTGTCGCCTTCGATGGTGAGGTCGCGGGAGAAGAACAGCGCGTCGCCGTCCAGCCGTCCCTCGAGGAGGTCGATCAGCGCCAACAGCGGGGCCCGGATGATCGCGGTCGGCCGCCCGATGCCCTCGCCGTCGCCGCCGACGGGCTCGAGCACCGGCGACGGCGCTCCCGGCCGCAGCAGGAAGCTGAACGGCAGATCCACGGGATCGATGAGAAACTCCGCATCGCCCAGGGTTTCCAGGCGCGCCATCACATCGGGATGGCGCCGGCTCACCGCCGACAGGGCAAGCTTCAGGAACGGCCCGAGCAGCGCCGGCGGCACCGGACGCAAGGCGAACCCGGCGAGCAATACCGGCGACAGGGGCGGCGGCAGGGGCGGCGCTTGGCGTGGTGTCTCGCTCACCTCGGATCGCCTCGCTCGCTGCCGTCCCGGCCGACACCGAACGCGAAGCCCGTCTCGTGGGGCGCGCCCGCCAGCGAGACGACCTCACGTTCGTTCGAGACGTTAATCGCTGAATCGCCGGCGGGCGCATTGACATGGATCAAGCCACCCGCCCGCGGGCGCTCCGGAGGCGTTCGTCAACACGCCGCCGCGGCGGCGAAATGGCGGAAATCCTCGGCCCCTTACAGGGCGGCGGAATGCCGTACCTCGTCCTGCTGTAGATAGCGATCGAACGCCGCGCAGACCGTGCGCACGATGGGCCGCGCCTGCTCTCGAATCAGCACTCGGGGGCCGTCGATGGTCAGCAGCCCGTCGGCGCCCATGGCGGCGAGGCGGGCAAGCTCCGGCGCGAAGTGGTCGGGCGGTTGGTCGTAGCGCCGGCAGGCCTCGGCAACATCGACCCCGAGATCGCACATCAGGCGCCCGATCACGTCGCGGCGCAGGCGGTCTTCGTCGTCGATCCCGATGCCGCGCACCGTGGCGAAGTCGCCCGCCTCGATCGCCTTGCGGTACTCGGGCACCTTGGCCGCGTTCTGCGCGTATCCCTGGGGCAGCGTGGCGATGGCCGAGGCGCCGAAGCCGATCAGCGCCCCGGCGTCGTCGGTCGTGTAGCCCTCGAAGTTACGCCGCAGCCGGCCGCTCCCTTGGGCCTCGGCAAGGGGGTCGGCGGGCCGCGCGAAGTGGTCGAGGCCGATGGCGACGTAGCCCCGCTCGGCCAGCCGGCGGCCCGCGGCGCGGTAAAGCGCGAGGCGCAGACGGGCTCCGGGCAGCGCGCTTTCGTCGATCAGGCGCTGGTGGCGCCGCATCCATGGGACGTGGGCATAGCCGAACAGCGCGATGCGGTCGGGAGCAAGCTCGAGCGCTTGGTCGACCGTCGCGACGATGCCCGGCACGGTCTGATGCGGCAGCCCGTACATGAGATCGAAGTTGATGGCGTCGATGCCGTTGGCGCGCAAAGATTCGACGCCGCGCTTGGTCACGTCGAACGACTGCCGCCGGTTCACCGCCTGCTGCACCTTGGGGGCGAAGTCCTGGATGCCGAGACTGGCGCGGTCGACCCCGGCCGCCGCGAGCGCGGCGGCGAGGCCGGGATCGAACGACCGGGGATCCACCTCGACCGCGACCTCGGCGTCCGCCGCAAGGTCGAATCGACGGCGCAGCCGCGCCATGACGGCGAGCAGATCGCCCCCTTTCAGGATGGTCGGCGTGCCGCCGCCCCAATGAACGTGCGCGACCCGGCGACGCGGCCGCAGCACGTCCGCCACCATGTCGATCTCCGCCGCCAACAGATCGAGGTAGGCCGCCACCGGCCGATAGCGCTTGACCACCGTGGTCTGGCACCCGCAGAACCAGCACAGCGACGAGCAGAACGGCACGTGGATGTAGAGCGAGAGCGCGATCGCGGGGTCGAGCCGTTCGAGCCAGCGCCGATACTCGCGCGCCCCCACGGCGGCGTCGAAGTGCGGCGCCGTGGGATAGCTCGTGTACCGCGGCACGCGGCGGTCATACTTGAGGAGAATCGCTTCGTCCATCGCGATCCGAACCCGGCCTAGCCCGCCGCTCGGGGGCGCCGCCCAGTCACCACGGTGCACCAAAGCGGTCGGCAACGCAGGGCCGGGTCGCGGCGCGGGTCATCGCCCGCGTTCGCTCATCGCCGTGTTCCCCCAACGCCTCCGGTGGCTCGTCACGGTCGGGCAACTCACGGAGCCATTCTCGCCAGAAACCGGCGCGAGACATTGATCCAGATCAATGACGCGCTCGGCACGCGGCCGAATCGGGCCGGATCGAAAAAGCCGCGATGCGCAACCCCGCGACGGGCCCCTCGGAACCGGTGATCGAGGGCTGCTCGATGGCGGTGGAAAGTCGCGGTATCGGTCGCCGGCCGCGCTCGTATGAGCAGGCTATGCGACCGACGGGCATTGTCGCGTTAATCGGATTTGCTGTGAAATCGCGGTGACTCGCCGATGGTCGCCATATGCATTTTCAATGGCTTGGCCTCACGGGGGAGTACCACGATCGGCCTTCGCTTGATGAACGTGACAATGCCGTCCCGCCTGATGGAGCTGGATGGCGGTCGCCAACGCCGCCTCGACCGCGCCAGCGTTCGCGGCTGGCTGAAAAGCAGATGCCGCGCCGAGGCGGCCACCGGCCTTCGCCTGTCGGCGTCGCTGCCTACGGTTCATTCAGATGCAGCCAACCTCCGATCTGTGCCCTCGAACCCATACTCTGCGCGGTTCGTGGGTCTGCCACGTCGATTTCCGAAAGGCTAGCATATATGGGCGCACCCGGTTAGCGCAGACCTACCCGCTTACGCGGACTTGCCCTGAAACGGCCCGGCGCGACGCTCCATTCCCAGGCCGCCCCGAAACCGGCAGTCGGAGGTCAGTGAGGGGGCGACGGGCCGCGCCCCAATCCCCGAGTTACGCCATGTTGAAGAACCCTTTGCACCATCCTCACCCTTCGACAGGCGCCCTTCGACAGGCTCATGCTTC
>JADFMW010000102.1 GCA_022563655.1 Pseudomonadota bacterium | reverse complement strand
GGCTCGGGCTCGGGCTCTGGCTCTGGCTCTGGCTCTGGCTCTGGCTCTGGCTCTGGCTCCGGCTCCGGCTCGGGCTCGGGCTCCGGCTCGGGCTCCGGCTCTGGCTCCAGCCGCGGCTCCGGCTCCAGATCCAGCTCCGGCTCCGGCTCCAGCCGCGGCTCTGGCTCCGGCTCCAGATCCAGCTCCGGCTGCGGCTCCGGCTCCAGCCGCGGCTCTGGCTCCGGCTCCAGATCCAGCTCCGGCTCCGGCCCCGGCTCCGGCTCCCGCTCCGGCTGCGGCCCCGGCTGCGGCAGCGGCTGCAGCTTCCACTCGCGCGCCCGCCGCTGGGCCTCGGAGATTTGTTCGAAGCTCATGCTGTCCTCGACGAGCTCGCGGTAATCCCGGGCGCGGACATCGCCTTGCGCCGCTGCGAGGTTGAACCACAGGTGGGCCTCGACGTAATCCAGCGGCACGCCACGGCCGTTGGCGGACATGACGCCAAGGCTGTACTGGGCGCGGGCATCACGTTGCTCGGCGCCGCGGCGGAACCACTTCACCGCCTCGGCGTCGTCCTGCGCCAGGCCCTCGCCCTTGGCGTACATGAGGCCGAGTCTGTACTCGGCGTCCCAATCGCCCTGCTCGGCGGAGAGGAGGTACCATACCACCGCCTCGTCGTAGTCCTGCGGCACCCCTCGGCCCTTGGCGTACATGAGGCCGATGGCATACTGGGCAAAGGCATCGCCCTGCTCGGCGAGCGGCCTCCACTCCTCCAGAGCAGTCTCGTAATCGCCGCGGTCGTAGGCCGCCAAGCCTTCGTCGAAGCCCGCCCGAACTGGCGCCGCCAGCGACGCGAGCAGCGCGACGGCGAGCGCGATACGCTTCATGGTGCGCGCCTCCCCCTGCACTTTATAGTGCGCGCCTCTCCCTGGTTGAATAGCATACCTCAACTCGCGCAATGACACGAATCGGACGTGAAGGGGGCCGGGTTCGCCCTCGGGCGCTATTCGCTCTACCGTTGCCGGAAGTGGAAGAGGTCATCCGGGTCGAGGCGAGAGCCCGTCCGCGAAGTCGCGTCTCGGCTGTGGTGCGATACTCATTGTCCGCCACGGTCATCGGCAGGCTGGCTGTTGGGATCGGCTGGCGGTTGGGATCGGCTGGCGGTTGGGATCGGCTGGCGGTTGGGATCGGCTGGCGGTTGGGATCGGCTGGCGGTTGGGATCGGCTGGCGGTTGGGATCGGCTGGCGGTTGGGATCGGCTGGCGCCCATGCTCGGTTGGCTTCGCTCTCTGTTCCGCACCCCCTCTCCCGCGGGCCCTCCCCGGATCATCAAGCGCTTCGCGACCGCCGATCGGACCATTTCCCAGGCCCCCCTCGAATAGATGGCTGCATTCCTGTTCGGCTCCCGAGGCAACCTGAATTGACCCGACCTCGTCGGAACGATCGACCCGGGTCAATGCGGGCAGCGAAGGCGACGGCCAGGCCGGTTCAAATCCAGATCGGCAAACCGGAGGAGGACAAGGATGGACGAACGCATGAAAGAACTCATCGCCATGGGGGCGGCGGCGGCGGCCAACCGCCATCCCTACATGGACCATCATCTGGCCAAGTGTGACGAGTTGGCCAAGTGTGACGAGTTGGCCAAGTGTGACGAGTTGGCCAAGTGTGACGAGTTGGCCAAGTGTGACGAGTTGGCCAAGTGTGGCGAGTTGGAGAGTCCCCGCGCGGAAGTCTCCGAGGCCGTAAAAGTAGGCCTGATGGCCAATCACGGGGCCGAACAGGCGATCCGCGGGCGCGCCCGCGAGCTGCCGGGCGAGGCCGATGTCGAGGCGAGATCGTGAGCCGAGTTTTTCGCCGGGCCCGGCAATCCACGGGGGCTTGCGGAAAAGAAGCGATCGCCGTACGAACCGTTCCGTCTGCACCGCCGCCATAACGGATCCTGCCGCCAAGGGCCGCTGGGGCGTGGCGAGCAGCGAAAAACAACGACCCGAATGGCGTAGGAGGAACGATCATGCCCAAGATTGCCATCCTCGACGATTATCAGGAGGTGGCGCTGGAGATGGCGGATTGGGGGGCCCTGCCCGCCGCCGCCGAAATCACGGTCTTCAAGGACCACCTGGCCGAGATCGACGCCGTGGCCGAACGGCTCGCCGACTTCGAGATCGTCGCCATCATGCGCGAGCGCACCCCCTTCCCCCGCGCCTTGTTCGAGAAGCTGCCGAAGCTGGAGCTGCTGGTGACGTCGGGCACGGGCAACGCCTCGATCGACCTGGCGGCGGCGACCGACCACGCCGTCACGGTGTGCGGCGCCGGAGCGTCGATGAGCTCCACCGCCGAGCTGACCTGGGGGCTGATCCTGGCGCTGCTGCGCCACATTCCGCTCGAGGACAGCGAGACCCGCGCCGGCAAATGGCAGGTCACCCTGGGCCGGGACCTGCACGGCGGGACCCTGGGCGTATTGGGCCTCGGCCGCATCGGCTCGCAGGTCGCGAAGGTGGGCGAGGCTTTCGGTATGACCGTCATCGCCTGGAGCCCGAACCTGACCGCGGAGCGCGCGGCCGAACGCGACGCGCGCCTGGTGAGCAAGGACGAGCTGCTCGCCGAGTCCGACGTTCTCAGCATCCATATGAGGCTGAGCGAGCGTACACGCGGCCTCATCGGCCGCCGCGAGCTCGGTTTGATGAAGCCGACCGCCTGCCTGATCAACACCTCGCGCGGACCGATCGTCGAGGAGGCGGCGCTGATCGACGCGCTGCGCGGCGGCAAGATCGGCGGCGCCGGGCTCGACGTCTTCGACATCGAGCCCCTGCCGCTCGACCATCCGCTGCGCAACCTGGAGAACACGGTGATCACGCCGCATCTGGGCTATGTCAGCAACGCAACCTATCGCGCGTTTTACGGCGGCATGGCCGAGGACATCGCCGCCTATCTGGCCGGCGCGCCGATCCGGGTGATGAATGCCGCCTGAGGACAAAAGCCCGGCGGCGAACCAAGCTTGAACCCTTTTGCGTTTTGCGGGTGACAGAGCGGAGAGAAAAACGCTATCTTCATGCGTGGCAGGTTACATGCATGGCGGGCAGGCCTTCCGCGACCCCGTGGACGACATCGCGGGCGAAACGAAATCATACGCCAAATCAAAAGGTTAAGCCACGCCCGCCAAGCCAGGATCAGCCCGCTCATGAATGATTGGGGCGCCGATGCTGAGACTCTTCCCGATCATCGTTGCGTTCATTTACATGTTCATCACGATGGCGTACCTGGTGGTATTCACCGTGACACATTCGGGCTCCGGCTGGAGCATGGGTGCAGTTGCGGATTATGCGCTGCTCTGGCCACTGCGGGTCTATCGCGACCTGTTCTGACCCGTTAGCCCGCCACCGGCGCTTCTCCCGGATACGCCGGACGGATCGGTCCGCGCCGACGGCCCGGGTTTGGCGAGCCTCAGGCACGGTGCCAGCGGCCACGACGTCGGCCCCGAGGTCGGGGACGGCGGCCCGCACGCCGGGAATTGGCGGGATGGCCTAACTCTCTCGCCAGCCCGACACCGGCTTCAGCCTCACGCGAGATTGGCCATGGCCTCGGTCAGATCGAACAGGCCCTTACGCGCCGCGGGGTCGACGATACGGTAATAAGCGCGCACGAATTCAAGAGTCTCGCGCTTGAGCAGAACACCGCCCAAGGCGCCTGAACTCGCCTGCTGGGGCGCGGCATCGTCCGTCTCCAGCGGCACGTCGTCGAAGAAATACGCCAGCGGCGTGTCCAGTATTTTGGTCAGCTTGTACAGCCGGCTCGCGCTGATGCGGTTGACGCCCTGCTCGTACTTCTGGACCTGCTGATACGTGATTCCCAGCTGCTCGCCGAGCTGGGTCTGGTTCAAGCCCAACAGAGTGCGGCGCAGTCGGACGCGGGAGCCGACATGGACATCGATCGGATGGGGACCGTCTTTGGCGACAGTACGGCGGGGCATGGTTTTCCTCTTTTTCATGGGTTTGTCTAGCGGGACACTCGACTAAGGGTATTAAAATCGAATTGATGCGGCGCGGGACCCCTAAAAGAGCCCCGTGCCGGGCGGAGCAAATTGATCGGGTGGAGAGAGGATAGTCGTTATCGTTACCTGTGCCAGCCTGGCCCGAGTTTGCATCTCGTTTCCCGAACGACAGCGCGCCGTCCCGACACCGGGGCGGACCGTCGCAAGACAGTGATCTCAAACCGCTCGATCACGCGCCCAAGGCTCATGCCGGCAGCGACGTTACGATCCACCTTCGCTTGCTCGATCACGATGGCCTCCAGTCGAAACGCTCGCTAGGTGGGCTGTTGCGCATTCGTAGATTCGCCTGGCGATCTTGAAATTGACTTAGATCGTACTTTAGAGGATTCTTTTTCTGAACTTGTGTGACGGCCGTCACATTCTAGACGAATTTCGGCGGCGCCGCCAAGCCCACGCCCGGCGCCAGCCCGCCGCCACGGCAACCAGCACCAGGGGCGCGGTCCAGAACACCACGGGGTCATAGAAATACGCGGAGAGGTTCTCCAGCATGGCGCCCGGTCATTCCTGGCGTTGGCGCCCGAGAAGCGGGACGAAGGCGCCCACCCGGCGCTGGTAGCGGCGATAATCGTCTCCGAAGACCTTGATCAGGCGCCTTTCCTCGTAGTAACCGCCGATCAACATGTAGGCCGTGTACATGGCGACATAGACGATGTTGTTCAGCGATGGCCCGCTGGTCAGCAGAAACAGCAGCCCGGCGACCAGCATGGGGTGGCGGACCCAACCGTAGACGCCGCCGACCTCGAGACGGTCGGTCCCGAACAGCCGCGGATCCGGCGGCGCCGAGGGCCTGCCCAAGATCGCCAGGATTCCCCGATAGGCCTGCTTGAAGCCCCAAAACTCGAGATAGTCGCTTTGCACGAAGGCGGCGTAGACCAAGGCGATGGACCCGAGGTGCAGCACGACGATGCCCTGCCACAGCCAGTCGGGGTAGGCGATGAGCCACACGTCGTTGTCGATGTTCCGCGCCCAGTGCAGCGCGGCGATGCCGTAATAGAGCGCCGCGTAGCTGAGGCCGCAATAGGCGAGGCGCCAGAAGTGGTCGACGAAGAACCGACTGGTCCAGCGGGCCAGCGCCTCCTTGAAGGGCTCCTGGGCACCGATGGAGTGGAGCAGTCCGAATGCGGCAAACGCCGCCACGGACGACCCGTAATCGCCAAGCAGCGACAGCAGGGTCATCGGCGGCGGCCCCGAGCCTCACGGACGGCGGCGAAGCGGTCCGCGCGCCCCCGCCTGGCGCGGGCCGCCACCGGGCCCGCGGCCGCGGCGCCGGGACTCGCGCCCTGTAACGCGCCGACGATGTGCCGTCCGGCGGGCGGCGGTCACTTGCTCTCGTAGGCCTTGATGGCGGCCTTCAGGTCGCTGAACTCCTCGCAGCCGAAGGTGCAGATCTTATCGAGCCGGGCCAGTTGCTGCTTGGCCAAATCCAGTTTGCCCTGCTTCAGGTACAGCTCGCCCAGGTACTCGTTGGCGCCCCGGTGGTCCGGCTTCATGGCCAGCACCTTCTTGTAGTAGTCGAGCGAGATGTCGTCCTGACCCAGCTGGCGGTGGCTGAAGCCGAGATAGTTCAAGGCGTCGTAGTGGTTCGGATTCTTGGCGAGCACCTTCTGCAACAGCGGGATGGCGCGCTTGTAATCTCCCGCCTTGACCGCCTGTTCGGCGACGTCGTAGGTGCTCGGCTTGGGCGCTTTGGACGTGCTGGGCGAGCCCGCGGCCAACGCCGCGGAGGCCAACCCCACGGTCAACACCAAGGCCAATACATACCTGATCAACATGGTTTGTCCCTCCTGGGTTCTTTCCCGTGGACGGTGGGTTCCATCCCGAAGCTGAATGCGACGGGCCGGACCGCGCCGTTGCTTACCGCGCCGTTGCTTGCCGCGCCGTTGCTTACCGCGCCGTTGCTTAAAGCCTGGCCGTTGCTTAAAGCCTGGCCGTTGCTTAAAGCATGGCCGTTGCTTAAAGCATGGCCGTTGCTTAAAGCATGGCCGTTGCTTAAAGCCTGGCGGGCGCGGGAACGGACGGCTTGCGCGTCGGTCATCCCCCTCGACATCCCGATTGCACCGGCATTTCCCGTACAATCGTATCTGCCTCGTGATGTCTCATATAACATAGCTTTTTCTCGACGGGAAACCACGGGTTTCACGAGTCCAGACACGCCTCTCGGCGGTTTATTCCACCGCCGCCGGCGGCTTGCCCCGGCACGCGGGGGAGCCAACGCGGCCAGGTGCGGCATGGCTGCCGGCCGGCACGCGCCCGGCGGGGTTCACCCGGCGGGGCGCACCCGGGCGGCGCGCCGCGGCAAACACGGCCGCACCGCCTGGATCGCGCGGGACGAGCCGCGGGCGGTGGCGATCTGTCCTTATAATACGTGACTCGCGCGGCTCGAATCCGCATGGCCAAAGTGATGTAAATGTTAAATTTCATAAAATTCAATGTAAATACAATCCACCTAACAAGTTTACTATTGACAAACCATTATGAATATGCGAAGTTGTTCTCAGCACGGTCATCTGACCTTGCCTCCAATTCCCTCAGCCCCGCCTCGCGCGGGGCTTTTTCTTTGGAGCTATACGGGCGGCCCAGTCTTCGCCGAAGCCCGCCCAGGCCCTGCGGGCTGCCGGCGGGACGCGGGCGGGCTGCCTGCGGGACGCCGGCGGGACTCGATGGAGGGCAACAGTGTGGACGTTATAGACGGCACGCCAGCGAGAAATGTCTGTGGGGCTGGCGTGCCGGAAATCGCGGCCATCCGACCCCTAGCCCGCATCCTGGTGAGAAATGCGGGCTAATCCGTACAGGGCGTGGAGGCGAACCAGCCGAGCCTTTCCGACCACGTTTCGGCAACACCTGCAGCGCGCCCGGTGCGCACGTCGATCATCGACAGTCGGTCCGGCGCGGGCCAATAGAGGCGGTAGACAACGCCAGGCTCGGCCACGAAATCCAATCGGCCGCAGCGGTGCTTGCGGCGCAGCCCACAGACCAGCGCGATCTGGCGGCGGCCGGGGCTAAGCGTAAGGTCACTGCGTTCGTCGGGCAACTTCTTCCCGTCTAACCGCAAAGCCACAATTTTCCGTCCATCAAGGCAGGTCCCGGCGCGGTCCATCAGCGCCAGCCGGCCAGCTAACTCCGTCGCCTCTACGGCCCAGGCAGTGCCGTCTTCTTCTCGTTCCTCCGGGGCCGGAACGGCGGCGACGAAAAGGTCGTGGACGATCTTCTCCGCGAGCTTGTCATACGCCTGTTCAAGCTCCGTATTGAGCCGCGCGCCGCTGTCGGCGGCGAGTTCGAAGTAGTTGCGTCCCTCTCCGCGGTACACCCAGGACCGAACGTAAATAACCCGGCCGTCGGCGGCCCTCACGAGGATGCCGCGGACGCCCAGCGTCACCTTGAGCGATGGGCTGATCTCGCCTAACGTGATTACGCCCAGCTGGATTTTGCTGAGTTCAAGCACCGTGTCCGCACCGGCTCGGCCGGCCGCCGGAGGCTCTCCTGTGTCCGCCGGCGCTTTGACAACGACGTGCCGGCGCGCGTAGCGCGCCACGCGGTCGCGCAGCTCGATGTCGGGCCTTACCGTTTTTAGGGCGGCGACCAGGCTCGCCTGTGCCGCCTCCACTTCCGCAGGAGACCGCGCGCGTGCGGCCCCGACGCCGGCCCCGACGAGGGCGCCGACCGGCGCCAGCGCAACGCCGATGGCGCAACCGGGTGCGTAACCACCAACGCATCCGGCGTAGACCAGCGCCAGTCCACCTTGCTTTGCCCCGGCCGCGGCTCCTTCGCCCGCGCCTTTCGTCGGCATCTCGGGGTCGATCGTTTCCTCGAACGGCAAGGCGACGAGGCCCAACGTGCCGATCCGTGCCCGCAGCTCCCCAGACGGCAGGGGCGGAGGCGGAGTGCCGGCGCAGCCGCCGACGGCGAGTGCAAACAACAGAATGACTCCATAGAAGCGCTGAGGAGGTGTCCTGTGCACGGTGCCTCCATTGGTGACATTACGCGCCTGCGCTTATGGATTTGCCTTATCCGACAATTCCCGAAACAGACGTCCTCACCGACACGGTATCGTGAGACGTGGGACTGGAAATTCAAACGGCTAAGGAGTTCCAACTTCTTTTGTGGTTCGGATTCACCACCGCCAAGACGTCGATAAGGCCCTGCACGCCGTGGACCGCCTAACCTTCTCATCCTCGCGTGGACGCCCGTTCCTCGACTCGCGCGTGATCGGTCGCGGGCTAGCGCCAGATAAAAAAACTGAACGGGTAGGCCGGCAACGGAATATGCGCCGATGATGTTGCCGCCGCCGAGGTCGACGGATTGGACCGCGATGCCGCCGGCATCGTAATTGTCGTAGAGATATACTTGGTTACGGGAGTTGCCGGCGATGGCGTTGCCGCCGCCGTCGAGATATCCCGACCTCGTTTCATTCTGAATGGACCGATTTCCCGGGGTCGGGCGATTCAGGCCGGGCTGCTCTCGGGCGTGCAGGTCAAGGCTAAATTTCGTTGCCTTCGATATTGACTCCGTCGCCCCCCCCGAGGTTCACGTTCGTGATCGCTTCGTTGACGATAGTGACGTTGGCGCCGGCCGTATCGTTCACCGTGAAGGTCAGCGGATCGTCAACGTCGATGCCATCGTCGAAGATGCCGTTAATGGTCAGGTCGTTCAGGTTGATGCCATCGGTGCCATTTCCCTCAACATGAACACCGTCGCCGCCGATGTTCGTGATCATCGAGTCGTTGACCAGCACGTTGTTCGACGGGTCGATGAAGACGCCGTCGTTGACCGTGTCGTTGATGGTCGCGCCGTGGACGTCGATGTCATTCGAGTCGCGGATCGCGATGCCGTGTTCGCCGACGTTGTCGATCCACGCGTTGGTGATGGTTACGGCGGTCCCGTTCTGAATGTCGATCCCGTCGTTGGCGGCGTCGTTGATGATCGCGTTGGTCACGTCGACGTTGGTCGAGTCGACGATGCCGATCCCGTCGTCGCCGGCGTTGGTGATCGTCGCGTTGTCGATGAGCACGTCGTTCGACGGGTCGATGAAGATGCCGTCGTTGCCGGCGGCGTTGATGGTCGCCCCGACGACGTCGATGTCGTTCGAGTCGCGGATCGCGATGCCGTGCTCGCCGACGTTGTCGATCGACGCGTTGGTGATGGTTACGGCGGTCCCGTTCTGAATGTCGATCCCGTCGTTGGCGGCGTCGTTGATGATCGCGTTGGTCACGTCGACGTTGGTCGAGTCGACGATGC
>JADFMW010000101.1 GCA_022563655.1 Pseudomonadota bacterium | reverse complement strand
GCTTACCACAGCACCCTCGACATCAAACCGGACCATGTCGGGGCGCATGTCAACCTCGGCATTGTGTTGCAGGAATTGGGCAAGCTCGACGACGCCGTGGCAGCTTACCAGCGCGCCATCGCAATCGAGCCGGACTACGCTCAGGCGCACGCTAACCTTGGCGACGTCCTTTTGGAACGGGGTGACCCGCGCGCGGCGGTGGAGGTCTGCGACGCCTATCTCAAGGCTCATCCTGGCGACCGGAGCGTCCTTGCATTCAAAGTCTTCGCGCTTCAGGAACTCGGCGAACGCTCTGCGGCTCGCTTTCTGGGCGACTACGACCGGCTCATCCGGCCCACGCACTTCAAGGCCCCGGCTGGCTTTGCTAGCCTGGCGGACTTCAACGCGGCGCTGGCGCGGGAGGTTTGCGCACATCCGACGCTGGTTTTCGCACCCACCAGTCACGCAACCCGTTTAGGCAAGCACACTGGCGAGATACTGGTTGAGCCGAAGGGGCCGATCGCAGTGTTGGAAGGAATGATCCGCGATTCGGTCGAAGGCTACCAGCGATCGCTGCCGGCGGATTTGCCGGATCCGTTCCTCGCCAACCCGCCACAACGTTGGCGTCTGAGTGGCTGGGGTGTTGTCATGGAAGCGCAGGGGCATCAAATCCCGCATATTCACCCATCCGCGTGGCTGAGTGGCGTCTACTACGTTCAACTGCCGGATATCGTCAGTATGCCCGGACAGCGACAGGCAGGGTGGATCGAATTTGGCCGGCCGCCAGAGCATATCCACTGCACGGTGGAGCCCGATGTGAAAGCGGTCCAGCCCGAGGAAGGGCTGATGCTGTCATTCCCTTCCTACTTCTACCACCGGACCGTGCCGTTTAAGACGGCCGGAACGCGCATCAGCATCGCCTTCGACGTACTTCCGGAAGACAGAACCGCGCTTGCGGCCCTGTGACTTGCGGCCCTGTGACCGGCACTGCCGCCGGCACCGCGCGGTTTCAGGCGCAGCGGGAAACCAGCACATTTTCGGATTGGTAACCGTCCTCCGAAAACCGTAGGTGGAAAACTGCCGACGGATGGGATCGAACACCGCTTCGCGCCAACCGTGCGACGAGCGTTGACCCGCTCCGGGAAGCGTCGAATGAGCCCTGTTCCGATCATCACGTCATCGAATCAGCCCATTCTCGCCCATCGCGAGCATTGTCGTTGCGATGGCCATTGAACCCGGCGGGTTGGGCTACACCTCAAAAATTCGCCATAAAACTGAGTTCGTCGCCCTTTCGCCCGATGGCGAAGCGTGTGATCTCCAGGCACATCTCGATGAACGCTTCCTCGTGGTCGAAGCTGTATGCGTCGGCCATCCACTTCAGGGTGCGGAGGTCGTCGCGGGTCAGCAGGAGCACGGTCTCGTCCTCGTTGCCGGACTCGACGAGTTCGCCGAGCTGGAAATTGGGGACGATGTCGGCAAGGGTGTAGTCGCCGCCCTGGTATTCGTGGACGAGCTGTGCCGTCCCGGCGTCATCGACGAAAAAGACGCCGGGCACGTCTGCGTCAGCGGGAACAGCAGGTGATCTCACGTTAGCTGTCGCTGTCCAAGATTCCCAGATGGGCTTTCGATCAGGCTGATTTGGATTTTGACACTATCGCGACGACCTGCGCAAGGCGGGATGAGTGACCGCAGATAGCGCGCTCTCCAAAGGCCAGAGCCAAAGGACAGGCTCACGGCTTGGGTGTGCGCATCAAGCGCTAAAGCCGCACGCTGGTTGGCGCCGAGTAGCGCTCATCGCTGCCGGGGTTGATGTTGTACATGACCACGCCGACGACGATGGCGATGGCGATGCTGACTGCGAATCCGAGCAACATGGATTTCATACCAGATCCTCCAAACTGGCCGATGGCGGGCAAACTGGCCGATGGCGGGCGGTGCGGGCCGCCGATGCCCAACAAGCCCGACCTGACAGCCCGCGCCGAACCCTCCTCGGCGCCCGCGCGCAGGCCCAGGGCGTCGCGGCTAGCGCGGTCTCCTACTTGCTATTGTACCGTCGCTGCGAAACGCCGTGAAGCGATTTGATCGGGCGTTCACTCGCGGGCGTTCACTCGCGGGCGCCGGCGCGCCGCAGCACCGCGGCGATCTCCTCGGCGCTGATCATCCCGGCCGCTTCGAGCGCGGTCCAGCCATCGTCGGCGCGGGCGTTGGCGTCTGCGCCCGCGGCGACCAGCAGCCGCACCGCGGACAGCACGCCGCTGTTGGCGGCCAGCATGAGCGCCGTGTTGCCGTTGGCCGAGTTGCGCGCGGTGACGTCGGCGCCGCTGTAGAGCAAGGCCGCGACGGCTTGCGTGTGGCCGCCCCGCGCGGCGAGCATCAGGGGGGTGTGGCCGTCGCGCCCGAAGGTGTCGACCCTGGCGCCGTGCTCGATGAGTTTGGCCACCATCTCGTCGTTGCCATCCGCTGCGGCCCAGGCGAGGGCCGACCGCCCGTCGGCTGCGTGGGCGTCGACCTCGGGGTTGTAGGCCAGGAGAATCCGGACGCCCACGGAGTGCCCGAGTTGCACCGCGAGCAGCAGCGGCGTGAGGTCGTCATCGGCCGCCGCGTCGGGGTCGGCGCCGGCGGCGAGGAGCTCGGCCAGCACGAACTCATCGAGAGATCGTGTGGCGGCGAGCAGCGCGGTCCAGCCGTCGTTTGCACTGGCGTCGACCTTGGCGCCGGCGGCGAGCAGCGCGCGCACGGCGGCGTGCCCACCGGGGCGAAAGGCAGCGATGATGAGCGCCGTGTTGGCCCGGGTCGCGTTGCGGCGGTGGACGTCGGCGCCGGCCGCGACCAGGATTTCGATCACGTTTGCGTGACTGTGGCGGGCCGCCTTCATCAACGCGGTCTCGCCGTCGGCTGAGGCGGCGTCCACATCGGCCCCCCGATCGAGGAGGAGCTCGACGATGGCCAGGCGCCCCTGCCCGGCCGCCACCATGAGCGGCGTCGAGCCGCCCGGCCGGTCGCGGCCATCGACGTCGGCGCCGTGGTCGAGCAACGCTTCGGCGAGCACCGCGTCGCCCGCCGCCGCCGCGTCGAGGAGCGCGGTCTCGAACGCGCCGGCGCGCGCTGCGAGCGGAGAAAGGACGACGAGAAGGAGGACCAGCCCGCTGAAGGCGCTACCTTTCAGGTCGGATGGCGGCCGCCGGTTTGCTGTGAAATCCACCAACATCGCTCGGGCAGCGAGCTCATTCTTGCGATTGGCCGGCTTGCGATTGGCCGGTCCCCGCCGAGGCTACCATGGGATCATCTGCGGTGGTAGCGGCCCCAGGCGCGCGGGCGCGCGGGCACGCCTGGGGCCGCTCCGGGGCTGCGATGGGCGCGCCACCCGTCGCCGGCTCGCGGCCGCCGCCACCGTCGCGAACCCGGGCCGGGAATAACTCACCCCCAACTCACCCACTTGCACCCTGGCGCTTGGATGCCGTATATCGTATGTTTCTGGGGGGGGGCAGTTTTTAGGTGCGGACGAGAGCAACGGATTGCCTGCCGCACGGCGGGCAGTGCGATTCGGGCCGCATCGATCGCTGAACACAGAAAGAGAGGGAGCCATGAATATCCTGGGGAGAACAGCATTACTTGGGCTTGGCGCCGGCTTGATGCTGGGGCTGGGCGCGGCGGCCGTGTCGCACGACGCCGCTGCGCAAGGCTGGGAGCCGAAGAAGCCAGTCGAATTCATCATCATGGCCGGCATCGGCGGCGGCGCGGACAAGATGGCGCGCCTGATGCAGACCATCATCGCGAAGAACAAGCTATCGTCCAAGCCGTTCACGCCCATCAACAAGCCCGGCGGCTCGGGCGCCGAGTCGTTGGTCTATCTGAAGGAGAAGACCGGCGACAACCACGTCATCATGGTCACGCTGAACAGCTTCTACACCACGCCGCTGCGCCAGCCCGACCTTGGCATCGACATCATGACGTTCACCCCGATCGGGCGCATGGCCGAGGACACCTTCCTGTTGTGGGTGCACGCCGACAGCACCATCATGAACGTCAACGACTTCGTCAAGGCGGTGAAGGCCAAGGGCAGTGACTGGGTGATGGCCGGCACCGGCAAGGGTCAGGAAGACCAGCTCTTGACCAGTTTCCTCAACTCGGGTTACGGCCTCGACATGAAGTACGTTCCGTACAAGGGTGGCGGCAGGGTCGCCAAGGAGCTGGCCGGCAAGAACGCCGATTCAACGGTGAACAACCCGTCGGAGCAGCTCGGCTTCTGGGAAGCCGGCAAGACCCGTCCGCTCGCCGCGTTTACGGCCCAGCGGCTCGAGGTGTTCAAGGACGTCCCGACGTTCCGCGAGTTGGGCAAGGACTACGTCTACTACATGCAGCGCAGCGTCGTCGGCGCGCCCGGGATGAGCAAGGAGGCCGAGGCGTTCTACAGAGGCGTCTTCGCTCGGGTCTACGCCACCGACGAGTGGCAGGCCTACATGGCGAAAAAGAGCCTGCTCGGAGGTTTCCTGACCGGTGCGGCTCTCAAGAGGTACTGGACCGGGGAGCGGGCCGTTCACGAGACGATTCTGAGGGACATCGGCGAGATCAAGTAGCCGCCACTCGCTGTCCAGGCAGCGACGGAAAGGGGGACGACCGCCACAACATGCGACCGGCCGAACTCATCATGGCCGTGGTCATGGCGTTCTTCTCTCTTTACCTGATGTGGAAGAGCGCGGAACTCCCCATCGGCTGGATCCCGCAAGAGGGTCCAGGCGGTGGGGCGTTCCCGTTCTGGCTGGCGGCGGGCATGCTGGCGTCCTGCGGTGTCGTGATCGCGCGTTGGTTCATGCGCGCGAGCGATGCGTCCCGGTCCGAAGAGCCCTATATGGACGGCCCGTCGTTCCGGATGTTTCTCCTCAGCGCGGGATCGCTGACGGTGATGATCGGGTTGATCCACATCATCGGCGTCTACGGCGCGGTGCCGCTGTTTCTGATCTTCTACATGCGCTACATGGGGCGCCACTCCTGGATCACCACGGGAGCGGTGGCGGGCATCACTCCGGTCGTGACCTTCCTGTTCTTCGACATCGCCCTGAATATTACGTTGCCGAAAGGCCTGTCCGTGATCGAGGAACAAATTTTCTATCCGCTGTACGACATCTTGCTCTGATCTCTCTTCCCCACATGGCCGTGTTTTGAAGGGTATCCCCGTCTTGCCGAGTGGGGCGATGTATGAAGGCGAGCTTTTTGTGCCCACTTAAGATTTGCCGAACATGGAAATTCTAAATCTCCTCCTCGACGGTTTCGCCATTGCCTTTGAGCCGCTGAACCTTGTGGTCATCGTCCTTGGCTGCGCCGTCGGGCTTTTCGTCGGGGCGATGCCGGGGCTGGGTTCGGTCAACGGGGTGGCGATTATGCTGCCGATGACCTTTCTCGTGCCGCCGACGTCGGCCATCATCTTTCTCGCGGCGCTCTACTACGGCGCAATGTACGGCGGCGCCATCAGCTCGATCATGCTGGGAATCCCGGGGGCCTCGACCGCCGTGGCCACCGTGTTCGACGGCCGGCCGCTGGCCATGAAGGGCATGGCGGACAAGGCGCTGGTCGCCGCGGCGACCGCCTCGTTCGTGGGCGGCACCATCTCCGTGGTCCTCTTTACCCTGTTCGCGCCGCCGCTGGCCGAGGTGGCGCTTCGCTTCGGCTCGCCCGAGATCTTCGCGCTCATGATCATGGCGTTCGCCACCTTCATCGGGCTCGGCGGCGACGACATCGCGAAGACCATTTTCTCGATCTGCATCGGGCTGGTGATGAGCGCCGTCGGCCTCGACATCATCAGCGGCCAGCCGCGGCTGATTTTCCTCGACCTGCCCGGCTTCTTCCACGGCATCAACTTCCTGGTGCTGGCGATCGGCATCTACGGCATCGGCGAAATTCTGTGGACGCTCGAGACCACCAAGGGCGAGGTGACGATGTCCAAGGCCACGGTCTCGTTCCGCCGCGTCATCGTCGCGTTGAAAGATCTCAGGCACAACGTCAAGACGATGGTCATGGGCTCGTTCCTGGGCTACTTCGTCGGCATTCTTCCGGCCGCGGGCGCCACCCCCGGCTCACTCATGGCCTACGGCATGGCCAAGATGATCGCCAAGGAGCCCGAGACATACGGCAAAGGCAATATAGACGGCGTGGTCGCCCCGGAAGCGGCCAACAACGCCGCCAGCACCGGCGCCATGCTGCCCATGCTGACGCTCGGCATCCCGGGCTCGCCGACGACCGCGATTCTGTTGGGCGGGATGGTCATCTGGGGCCTCGAGCCCGGGCCGTTGCTGTTCGTCGAGCACAAGGATTTCGTATGGGGCCTGATCGCCAGCCTTTACGCGGCCAACGTCTTTGCGCTGCTGATCAACCTCGCGTTCATCCCGCTCTTCCTCTGGGTGCTGAAGATGCCCTTCACCATTCTCGCGCCGATCATCTTCGTGCTCTGCGTCGTCGGGGGCTATGCGCCGACGCAAAGCCTGCACGACGTTTGGCTGATGCTGATCTTCGGCGTCGTCGGCTATCTCATGCGCAAGCTCGACTATCCCATGGCGCCGGCGGTGCTTGCCATCGTGCTGGGCCCGCTGGCCGAGCCGGCGATGCGCCAGTCGCTGATCATTTCGAACGGCTCCTTCGCGATTTTTTTCACGCGAACCATAGATGGTGTCCCCGTGTCGGGGATGATCATGGGCATCGCGATCGCGCTTTTCCTCCTCCCGGTCGTGAAGACCTTGAGGAGGAAATCACGACCGGCCTCGTGAACCGCCGCGGCGCCGGCCGCGCGGCGCGAACGACGGCGGGCCGCGTGCTATAGAGACTCCGGAAAGACCCGCCGCGTCGAACCAGGCCCGCCGCGTCGAACCAGGGAAGAAGGCAACGATCGCCGCATTCACCAGAGCTTTGCCCCAGCGCTGGTATTTGGTATATTGTATATTTAAATAGTCCGGATCGCGCGCGATCGTCCCCTCGCCCGCTCCCGGGCCGGTCGCGGCGAAAAACCGATTGAGACAAGGACCATTGAAATGGCTGTCACAATACCTGCTGTTCGGCCCCTCGACGTCAATTTCAGCTTAACGGACAAAACGTACGACGCCTTGAAGCGGGCGATCACGTCGATGAATATCTACGCCGGAGACGAGGAACCGCGGCTCGACGAGCGCCAGCTGGCGCAGGATCTGGGGGTCAGCAGAACGCCGATCCGCGAGGCGATCTGCCGGCTCGAGCAAGAGGGTCTGGTCCGTACCGTCCCCAGAAAGGGCGCGTTTGTCGTTCGCAAGACGAAGCGGGAAATCGTCGAGATCATCACCGTCTGGGCGGCGCTGGAAAGCATGGCGGCGCGGCTGATCACCCGGTGCGCCAGCGACGAGGAAATTTCGACGCTGCGCAAGATGTTCGCGACATTCGAGAACAATCAGGTACAAGCCAAAATCGACGAGTATTCCGAGGCCAACATTCGCTTCCATCAAGCGCTCCTGAGAATGAGTCATTGTGACCTTCTGATTCGCATGACCGAAAATCTTTTTATTCATATGCATTCGATCCGTATGCGGACCATTTCCGAAGGCAACAGGGCCAGACGTTCGATCATCGATCATATGCACATCATCGAGTCGCTCGAGCAGCGCGACACCGAGCTGGCCGAAAGCCTCGCCCGCCAGCACACCCTGGACTTGGCGGCGCATGTGGAGCAGAACGTTCACTATCTCGACTGAGGAATCAGATCCCCCATTCCCTCGTGCGTGACGGGAGAAAGCCCATGGCTGAAGCGGCAGCGAAGGTCGCCGAAATGGCGGCGGCGGATGAGATGATTTCGGGCGGTCACCTGGTCGCCCAGGCCCTCAAGAACGAGGGCGTCGATGTCATCTTTACCCTCTGTGGCGGCCACATCATCGACATCTACGACGGCTGCCTCGACGAAGGCATCAAGATCATCGACGTGCGTCACGAGCAGGTCGCCGCGCACGCCGCCGACGGTTACGCGCGCATGACCGGCAAACCGGGCTGCGCCGTGGTGACCGCCGGCCCGGGGACGACCGATGCCATCACCGGCATCGCCAACGCATTCCGCGCGGAAAGCCCGATACTTGTGATCGGCGGCCAAGGGGCGCTCAGCCAGCACAAGATGGGCTCGCTCCAGGACCTGCCGCACGTCGATATGCTGCAGCCCATCACCAAGTTCGCCGCGACCGTGTCGTCGACCGAGCGGATCGCGGACATGGTGAGCATGGCGTTCCGCGAATGCTTCAACGGCGCGCCGGGCCCGTCGTTCCTCGAGATCCCGCGCGATATCCTCGATGCCAAGGTGGCCCGCGGCGCGGCCAAGGTCCCGCAGCCCGGCCGCTACCGGGCCTCGACCAAGGTGCTTGCCGACCCCGACGATATCGAGACGCTGGCGGACATCCTGGTCAAGTCCGAGCGCCCGTGCGTGCTGTTCGGCACCCAGGTGTGGACGTGCCGCGCCTCCGAGGCGGCGCGCCGGTTGGCGCGCACGCTGAACATCCCGGCCTACATGAACGGCGCCGGGCGCGGCACGTTCCCGCCCGGCGATCCGCATCACTTCCACTACACCCGGCGCATGGCCTTCTGGTCGGCCTACTTCGGCCACTCCGCGGTCGGCACCATGATGGGCCTGCGCATCGACGCGCCCATTCCCTGGCCGGAGCTCGCCCCGCTCGGCCTTACGCCAACCACGGCCAAGGTGGCCGAATTGGCCCAACTTCGGTTGATCAAGATTGACTCGAATGGTCTCGCCGCCACCCGCGCAGGCCGCCGTGTGCTGGACCAAGTGACACGCTCCCTCTGCCTCCCGTGATCTAACGAGCGCGGCTGGCGCGGGCGCGCATAACCTTTAGGAAGACCAAACGAGCGGAGAGCGTCCCTGGTTACGATCAGGCGCCCGACTTCTTCGTGCCCGACGAATTCAACCCAGCGGTGCTGATTGAGGCAAAAATCACCGGCGATGACGGAACAGCACGAGACAAAGCCACCCGCATCCTTCATCTTGCGGAACTGCGCGATCAACGAGTTCGCGAAGGGCGCCCTAGATTCGAAGTCGTGGCTTGCATCGACGGACGGGGTTTCGGAGTTCGCCGGCAGGACATGAGGCGCATGCTGCTCGGGACCGAAGGCAAGATCTTCACTCTGGCGACTTTGGATCAGCTCATTCCTCATACCAGACTGCGGGAGTTCCTGCCCGTCGATCAATCGCCGACCTAGCGACCAACGGTGGCGGACACCAACCGCCCCTTCCCCCGCACTTGTCAAGGCCCCCTCGTTGCCCGTCTCGCCCGGTAGATGGCCTTTGGCTGGCGGGTGGTGGCCCTCCTCGCCAATCTTGCCGTGTCCGGGCCACCATTGGCGCCGCCAACGGACTTGTTGTTGACGATATCAACTGATTCTGGGGCCAGACCCGGTACGATTGCGCATCGATGCTGCTCCACGCATAGCCCTGC
>JADFMW010000100.1 GCA_022563655.1 Pseudomonadota bacterium | reverse complement strand
CTTCGAGATCGCGTCGAGCAGGTCCGGGTCCGGCTCCTCGACGGCGATGTAATCGACCATCGACAGCGGCCTCGCGCCGACGCAGATGAGGTCGTTGACGTTCATGGCGACGCAATCGATGCCGATGGTGTCGTATCTCTCCGCCATCTGCGCGATGAGCGCCTTGGTGCCGACGCCGTCGGTCGAGATCGCCAGCCCGACGCCGCCGATATCGACGACGTTGGCGAAGTAGCGAAGGTCGAGCTTGACCGAGCCCGTTCCGCCGCCGGACGGCCAGGTCGTCTTGATCCTCTCGGCAAGCCGGGCGAGCGCCGTCCGCGCCCGCTCGGCATCGACGCCGGTCGCCTGATACGTCGTCTCGACTGGCTGGGCTGGCTTCATGCCCAAGCACCCCCCATGCGTATTCACCCCATTGCGCAAGCCCGAGCGCCAAGGTCCACCCGGCGCGCCCCATGTTATCGCCGCTTCGGTGACGGCGGCAACGCCGCATCCGGCCCCGGCCGCCGCAACCTGCTAAAGTTGAGTACCGTTAACCCCCACCGCGCTCCGCGATCCTATCTACCGAAGGTCACGAGCGTAAACGACGGAGCGGAACTCTAACCTGTCGCAGTAGTCAGCAGGCGCTCAGTATGCGGCTGCTCGCACCGACCGCTGACTCCGAGGTCGCACACATGGTGGTTAAGGTGGCCGAAGACCGGATTGGCGGTCAAGGCGATGAGAACTACGCCCACGGCACTCACAGCACTAAATCTTGTCCATCTTGGCTCTTCCATGCTCTAGATGTAGCACTCAAACGTCGTCGGCTCAAGACATGCCCGATGTTTCGGTAGAACAATCTGAAGGGGTAAACGCGGGGCGTGACCGCGCGGCTTCCCCCGTAGGTAGCTCGCGCGGTCCCTTGGCGCAGTCGCGGCGCGAGAGCCGGGGCCCGCCATAGGCCGGGGCGAGAGTGCGCTGTGGTTTGGGGCGAGGACGGCGCGCACGACGTTACATTTAGGTTGTAACGCACGACCCATCGAGCCAGACTCTGCACCATTAGTGGGCTGCTGCGGCCTAGATTGGCGCGCAATCAACCGCCTCTATTTCCGAGGGGTCCGATGTCCGTAGATCGCAGACTTTGGAACCGATCATTGAAAAAGTCATATGCTCCGAGTTGGCCGTGCCCATCGTGTAGCAGTGGCATATTGCGACTAAAGCGCGAAACTCTGCATTACGCGGAAACGGCAGAATCCCAAGTCTTAAAATACGATGAAGATTTTAATATTATGGATGTTACACTAACATTCTCAGCTTTGTTTGAGTGTAGTCAGTGCCGTGAAAAAATATCGTGCTGTGGCCTTGGCGGGTATGAGCCGGTGGACAGTATCGATGAAGATGGGAATCCTCATCTCGACTACGAAGTTGATTTCATCCCAAAATATTTTTCAAAACCATTGGAGCTTTTTCGCCCTCCAACCAAATGTCCCGGCACGGTTAAAGAGCAAATACGAAAATCATTTTCAGTTTTTCATTGCGATCTTGGCGCGGCAGCTAATCATATCCGGCAGTGTGTCGAAGAAATACTTTCTCATGCCGGCATTGAATCTCGTAATACTAAGGGAAGATTCCTTGGCTTGGAGAGGCGGATAAAATTGTTCGCTAACGTCGATCACGAAAATGCCGAACGCGCCGATGCTCTGAGATGGATTGGTAACTTCGGAAGTCATCCAGAGGCGCTCACTAAGAAGGACTTATTTGATGCCTACGAAATTCTCGAAGTTCTTCTGGAGGATATTTATGTTGGCCAACAGCGCTTTGTGCGACAAATAGTACAACAAATAAACAAGGACAAGAGGCCTAGGCGTTAGATTGTGTATTAGTAAAGAACGCTATCGGAGATCGCCTTGAAGACCGCTCTTGGCAAAGAGCGGCTGTTGGTGGCCGGACCGCTGATTGTCGCCTCCTAATCAATCCCGGATGTCATGATGGAGGAATCTGAGGGGTAAACGCGAGGCGTGACCGCGGCGCTCTCCCCCCTGTGTATGGTCCACGCTTGTGGGCGGGTGACGGATGTCCGGAGGCTGGTGGGGCGCCGCTACGGGCCACGGGGCCGCGCTGTGGGGCGGGGCGAGGATGGCGCGCACCAAGACGGCGTAAGTTCACCGAGGGTGCGCAGGATGCGACGATTAGAACACCACCTTTCGTGCCTTGCGGTTCCTCGATACGCTCAGATAGGTTACGGCATGGTTCGGATGTTCGTGTTCTTGGCGATCCTGCTTCTGTCGATTCTCGGCCTCGCGGGTGCCGTATCGGCGGCGAGCGACGCAGTCGGCACACAGGTGGTCGATGGGTCTGTGACCGTGGTTCCAGAGACGCGGGGGGTGGCCGTCGTGTCGCCGCCCGATACGACTGAGCCGTCCATCTTCTCCCGGGAGTATTGGCAGGAAATCCGCTCCTGGGAGTATTGGCAAGAAGGGAGTACCAACACGTCGCGCAGTGACATCGCGCGAAACTTCTTTTGGGCCGTCGCCGCGTTCATCGGCCTCGGCTTGGGTATTTTTCGGGTGGTGGCGGCCCACCGCCAAGCCCGAGCATCTCTATCGCAGGCAAAGACGGCCTACCACTTGGCCAAAGCATCCCTATCGCAGGCAGAGACAGCAAGCGAACACGCTCGCTTTCAGCTAGAGACAGCAAGCGAACAAGCCCGCATTGCCGAGCAGCGCCAGATCACGAATCGCTTCTCGACGGCGGTCGAGCACCTCGGGAGCGAGCAGCTCCCGGTTCGCCTTGGCGGCATCTACGCGCTGTGGCGTCTGGTCCAGGATTCGCCCGAGCGCGATGTGGTCAGTGTGGTCGACATCCTCTGCGCCTTCGTCCGGCATGCACCGCACCCGCCCGCCGATCCGGTGGACGACGAGAGCGAGTCGGCCTCCAAAGCCAATGTCAAAGTGCGCCCCGATGTGCAAGCGATCCTCAACCTGATCGGGGACGAGGGGGCCAAATACCGTGACCATCTCCCCTCTCGATACCGTCTCGACCTCACGCACGCCTACCTCAGGCAAGCCGACTTCTCGAGCGCAGTCCTCTCGGGCACCAAATTCTCGTTCGCGGTCCTCTCGCGCGCCTACTTCATGGGCGCCAACCTCACAGGTGCTAGATTCGTGGGCGCTGACCTCTCGCCCGCAGACCTCATTGGCGCCAAGCTCACGGGCGCCACCCTCAGCTTTGCTAACCTCAGCCAGGCCAAGCTCATCGCAGCCAACCTCATCGAGGCCGACCTCAGCCATTCTAACCTCAGCAGCGCCGACTTCAGCAGCGCCGACCTCAGGGGAGCCGACCTCAGCGGAGCCGACCTCAGCGGGGCCGATCTATCTACGGCAAATAACCTCACGCAACCCCAGCTCGACAGCGCATGCACCCGAAAAGGTGAGGAGCCCCCCAAGTTGCCGGAAGGCTTGAAGCCCCCGACAAACATCTGTGGCGAGGAGTAGCGGCGCATCCGGCCCCGCCGCGGCCGTCCGCGCTGGCGTTGGCACGGCATCCCGGCCTAAACTCGCGTAACGCGTATCGCGGGGGAGGGTCGCAGTGGTTGCCCACGTCAGCACGGTGGCGTTTCACGGCATCGAGGCGCGCGAGGTCGACGTCCAGGTCCACATGGCCTCGGGGCTGCCGACGTTCACCGTGGTCGGCCTGCCCGACAAGGCGGTGGGCGAATCGCGCGAGCGCGTGCGCGCCGCCCTGGGCGCGCTGGGCCTGGCGCTGCCGCTCAAGCGCATCACCGTCAACCTGGCGCCGGCCGACCTGCTGAAGGAGGGCAGCCACTTCGACCTGCCCATCGCGCTCGGCCTCCTGGTCAACATGGGGGTGCTGCCCGGCGACGAGATCGCCGCCTACACCGCGCTCGGCGAGCTCGGGCTCGACGGCGCTCTGCTGCCGGTCTCGGGCGTGCTGCCGGCGGCGATCGGCGCGGCGGCGCTCGGCCGCGGTGTGATCTGCCCGGCGGCGTGCGGCGGCGAGGCGGCGTGGGCGGACGGCCCCGAGGTGCTCGCCGCGCCGAGCCTGCTGGCGCTCGTCAACCACTTCAAGGGTACGCAGGTGCTGACCCCGCCCGAACCCGCGATCGCCGACGACACCGCGAGCTACGCCGACCTGCGCGACATCAAGGGCCAGGAGACCGCCAAGCGGGCGCTCGAGGTCACCGCCGCCGGCGGCCACAACCTGCTGATGATCGGCCCGCCGGGCGCCGGCAAGTCGATGCTGGCCCAGCGCCTGCCCGGGCTGCTGCCGCCGCTGGCGCCGTCCGAGGTGCTCGAGGTGAGCATGATCCACAGCGTCGCCGGAGAGCTCGCCGGCGGCCGGCTGACCCGGCGGCGGCCGTTCCGCGACCCGCACCACTCGGCGTCGCTCGCGGCGATGGTCGGCGGCGGCACCCGAGCCAAGCCCGGCGAGATGTCGCTCGCGCACCTCGGCGTCCTGTTCCTCGACGAGCTGCCCGAGTTCGCGCGCCAGACGCTCGAGGCGCTGCGCCAGCCGCTCGAAGGCGGCAAGGTCGTGGTGGCGCGCGCCAACGCGCACGTCACCTATCCCTCGCGCGTCCAGCTCGTGGCGGCGATGAACCCGTGCCGCTGCGGCTACCTCGACGACCCGGCGCGGGCGTGCACGCGCGTGCCGCGTTGCGCGATCGAGTACCAGTCGCGAATCTCGGGGCCGCTGTTCGACCGCATCGACCTGCACGTCGAGGTGCCCGAGGTGAGCGCCGCCGACCTGACGCTGCCGCCGCCGGCCGAGGGCTCGTCCGAGGTCGCCGCCCGGGTCGCCAAGGCGCGCGCGATCCAGAACCAGCGCTACGCCGGCGAGGTCGACGGCGAGGGCCGCCCGGTGCGCACCAACGCGGTCGCCGACGGCACGCTCCTGATGCGCGTCGCCACGCCCGAAGAAGCCGGCGCCCAACTGCTGACCCAGGCGACCGGGACGTTGAAATTATCGGCGCGCGGCTATCACCGCGTGCTCAAGGTCGCGCGCACGCTCGCCGACCTCGACGGCGCCGACAACGTCGCCCGCATCCACATCGCCGAGGCCCTCAGCTACCGCCGCATCCACCTGGCGCGGTGAGGTAACCGCCGGAAGGCGAACGGCACGCTCTACATGCTGGCCGCGAAAGCCGCACTCGCGCACAGAGTGTCGCGTCAGTGGAAGGGGTACTGGCAGCGGGCTACGCGGTGAAAAATTCACTGTGCGCAAAAAAAGGGCCTAGCGAGAATCGGTTAAACGCCAGTTTTCAGAACTAGAGTCGGAACAAACAGCTAGGTCTTTGAAAAAGGACTCAGATTCCCCCTCCAACCCGTTGATGTTGTGTTATTTTTGCTTTGACATTGCCATTCTCGTTATCTAAAATTCACGATGAACGCCGTCGTGGGGTTGAGATATGACTGGTGCTGGGCTAGCGGCCGCGGTACAAGATGCTGGCGTGGTAGGCCTTCGGGAATCGCGCGGCAAACGTCAAATTATGGGACACCGGTAAGTGCCAAGCGCATCCTATAGGATGCGCTGCACAAGATATGTCAATATCTTGTCGTGACGGTGTTGTCATCAATGCAGCAATCGTAGGGGGGGCGATGCCAGCAGCCACAGCGGAACAAAGCTATGAACGCGATCCCAGAAAGTCGCGCTTAGCACGTATCATTGAAGAGAAATCACTTATTCGCGGTCCCGAGATGCGGCTGGCATCCGGGGCCGTTAGCAATTTCTATTTTGATATGAAGCCGACGACCTTTGATCCAGAGGGCGCGAATCTAATTGCGGAACTGATTTTGGATATTCTTTCCCCAGGGGAGATAGATCTGATCGGTGGCCTCGAAATGGGGGCTGTTCCAATTGTCGCTTGCGTCTGCCAAAAGAGCTTTGGATCCAGGTCCATTCCGGGGTTCTTCGTGCGAAAGCAGGAAAAAAAGCATGGTACTAGGCGCTTGATTGAGGGCATAGCTGAGATAGCTGCGAACGAAACCCTCTCTAACAAGCGCGCCGTCCTATTGGATGACGTAACGACGACCGGTGGGTCTGTTCTAAAGGCTGTCGAGGCGGCGAGACGCGAAGGCTGCATCGTTAACCAAGTCATTACCGTCGTAGATCGGCTGGAAGGTGCGAAGGAAAATCTCGGGCAGCATGGCGTGCAATTGATTGCACTGCTGACAGCAGATGATTTTGCACTGTAACCTCAAAGTCAGCGTAGTTCACACCTGTCTATAGCCAGCCTGAAACGTGCCTATCATGAACTGACAGCGTGTAACACGCTTGCAGGTTCTGGCGCGCTCTATGCGCTCGCCCGCGACGCAATGACGGTCGCGCAGGACACCCTAGGCGCCAAGCGCATACTGGCCTACGTGCTGTTTTCAGTATTCCACTCGCTGGCGCAAAATCAAGAAGGAGAGGCAATAGACGTCGGCGAGGCAGAGACAACGTTTAATGCACTAAATGAACCTATATGCGGCGCGCTGGAATATTTGGATGAAGACGATGGCGAAGAACGTGTGTTGAATTTGACGGTGGATTTACTCAACGCGCATATTCCACCCCCCAGATACCAAATATAGAGCCCGGATTTAGGCTAACTATTTCACCATCTGCCAAACCAAATACGCGCCCGGCCCCGGCTTGGACCGCATCAAGTCCCTTGGCCCGCTGGTGCCGCAAGCCCTCCCCGACGCGTTTCCCGACCAGCCGCACCAGCCCGTGTTTAACCCCCGCTCCGCCATGACATGCGGTGTTCGCGCCTCTTACTCCGCCACGTCCGCGGCGACCCGCATGCGCACGATGCGGTCGGGGTCGGTGACGGTGCCGTTGTTCTCGGGCGGGCCTTTCTTGATCTGATCGACGTAGTCCATGCCTTCGGTCACCTGGCCCCAGACGCTGTACTTGCCGTCGAGGTGGGACGCGGGCGCGAGCATGATGAAGAACTGCGAATCGGCGCTGTCGGGGTGGCCCGCGCGCGCCATCGACGTGGTGCCGCGGACGTGCTTGGCGTCCGAGAACTCGGCCTTGAGCCGCTGGCCCGAGCCGCCGGTGCCGTCGCCCTTGGGGTCGCCGGTCTGCGCCATGAAGCCGTCGATCACGCGGTGGAAGACGAGGCCGTCGTAGAAGCCGGCGCGCGCCAGCTCCTTGATGCGCGCGACGTGGTTGGGCGCGAGGTCGGGGCGCATGGCGATGATCACGCGGCCTCCCTCGAGGTCGAGGTAGAGCGTGTTTTCCATGTCTGCCCCCGCTGTTTGCGCCAGCGCGTGCGGCGCGGCCAACAGGATGGCGGCGACGACGCCGATGAAACCTGCGAGCCTTACCCGTGACGCCATCATGACTCACCTCGTTCGATGCGTTGCCAGAGCAATATCCGTTCACCCTTGCTCAGGTCAAAGGCGAACTGCGTTCGATCGCGACGCGGGCTGGCGTAATCCGAACGAGTGGAATCGCTCGGATTACGCCGCTAATCGTCGTCGCGCGCGGGCCGGATCATGCGCCCCAGCCGGCGGCCGCCGAAGATATGGACGTGGAAGTGGGGCACCTCCTGATGCGCGTCGGCGCCGGTGTTGGCGAGCAGGCGGTAGCCCGAATCGGCGACGCCGTGGTCGCGCGCGATGCTGGCGACGGCGCGGAACACGGCGGCGATCTCGGCGTCCGAGCCGTTCTCGGCGAAGTCGTCCATCGACTCGTACTCGCCCTTGGGGATGACGAGCACGTGCACCGGCGTTTGCGGTTGGATGTCGCGGAAGGCGAGCACGCGCTCGTCCTCGTAGACCGTGTCGTTGGGGATCTCGCCGCGCAGAATTTTGGCGAAGATGTTGTTCGAATCGTAGGCCATGGCTCCTCGCTCGTTGGCGCCCTCTATTGCGCTTATACCGGATTTCAAAATGATTGAATCAGTTTGAAATCCGGAGCCCGCGACTGCGGGCCGCCGCCCCTGCGGCGGAAGCCTGCGTGGCGTTTGAACGCAGCAATGTCACAAAATTTGTGACATTGCGTATTACTTCTCCGCCCGCGCGGCCTTCTCGGCGAGCCCCGACGTGCCGCGCCGGCGCTCGAGCTCGGCGAACACCTCGGCGGGCCGCACCCCGGCGTCGGCCCACAGCATCAACAGATGAAAGATCAGGTCGGCGCTCTCGCGCACCACCTCGTCGCGGCCGCCGCCGAGCGCGGCGACGACCGTCTCGATCGCCTCCTCGCCGAGCTTTTGGGCGACCTTCGCGGTGCCGCCGGCGAGCGTCCGGGCGACATAGGATTCGTCGGGATCGGCGCCGCGGCGCGATTCGATGACCGCGTAGAGCGCCTCGATGAGGTCCGCCGCGGGCTTCGCGTCAGCCGCCATAGAGCGTCTCCGGATCGGCGATCGGCTCCGAGAGCGTCACCAGCTTGCCGCCCTCGACGCCGCGGAAGAAGCAGCTCCGCTGGCCGGTATGGCACGCGGCGCCGGTCTGCTCGACGCGCAGCAGCAGCGTGTCGCCGTCGCAATCGATGCGCAGCTCGACGAGCCGTTGCACCTGGCCCGAGCGCTCGCCCTTGCGCCACAGCGCCGCGCGCGAGCGCGAGAAGTAGCACACCCGCCCGGTGGCGAGCGTCTCCTCGACCGCTTCGCGGTTCATCCACGCCATCATCAGCACCTCGCCCGAATCGTGGCTCTGGGCGATCGCCGGCACCAGCCCGTCGGCGTCGAAGGCGATGGCGTCGATCAGTTCGTCGCTCGTCGGCGCGGCGCCCATTGGTCCTCTCCCCGTCGGCACCCGGTTAGCAAATTTTCGCCCGCCTGTCACCGCGCGTTCACGGCCTGACGGGAATGCCCGCCGCGCGCATGTGCGCCCTGGCCTCGGCGATCGAGTGCGTGCCGAAGTGGAAGATCGAGGCGGCGAGCACCGCGCTGGCGTGGCCGTCGCGCACGCCCTCGACCAGATGGTCGAGCGCGCCGACCCCGCCCGAGGCGACGACCGGCACCGGAACCGCGTCGGCCACCGCGCGGGTGAGCGCGATATCGAAGCCCCGCTTGGTGCCGTCGCGGTCCATCGAGGTGAGCAGGATCTCGCCGGCGCCCGACTCGGCCATCCGCCGCGCCCAGCCGACGGCGTCGAGGCCGGTGGGCGCGCGCCCGCCGTGGGTGTAGACCTCGAACCCCCCGGACTCGGTCCGCTTGGCGTCGATCGCGACGACGATGCACTGGGCGCCGAACGCCCGTGCGGCGTCGGCCACGAACTCCGGGCGGTTCACCGCGGCGGTGTTGATCGACACCTTGTCGGCGCCAGCGAGCAGGAGCTTGCGGATGTCGTCGACGACGCGCACGCCGCCGCCCACCGTGAGCGGCATGAAGCACTCTTCCGCGGTGCGCGCGACCACGTCGTAGAGCGTGTCGCGGCCCTCGTGCGAGGCGGTGATGTCGAGGAAGGTGAGCTCGTCGGCGCCCTGGCCGTCGTAGAGGCGCGCC
>JADFMW010000002.1 GCA_022563655.1 Pseudomonadota bacterium | reverse complement strand
GAAGCTTTTGCAACGCCTCGACATCTTGTGCTCGATCGAGTTCGAGGCTGATCTGAATCTTCAGATACGTCCGTTTGTTCGAGGCCGACGCAAGGTTCACGACCATTTCGGGCAAGTCGTAGAATACGACGTCGGAACTTGGCGCATTGGATTGCTCCGCCGTAAAAAGCGGCATGGCGAAGAACACGCCCGCGCCAATAACGATAAGCAAGGCCAGGACACCAGCGGCAGCGAATATTATGGTCTTGCGGCTAAACCTCGGAGTAGACGATTCCGGTTCATCGTCCGGTAGATCTATCCCCTCCTCGATGCTTTCGTCTGCCGTTACGTCGGTCATGGAATTCTCGCGTTGACGTGCAAAGCGCGCAGGCGACCCTCGCCGCGCCGCGGCCGGCGGTGGCTAGCGTTATAGCAAACAGCGCGTTAACAAGAGGTTATGAACGAGCGTAACCGGCGGATTGCCGCTGCCCCCCGGTTCGGGCGGGGGTCGCCGCCGCCCCGGTAGTTTCTGCCCGGCAACGGCTGCCGCCGTGCCACCGACGTGCCGCCCATGGGCCCGCCGCTCTTGGGCAAGTCCTTACTAGGGCTGAATTTTCACATTGGCACGACGCGTGCAGCACGAGTCACGCCACGCGGTGCGCAAGCACCCGAGCGGCACGACATAATGGCGAGGAAAGATGACATGGAAAACACCGTCCTGCTGGTGCTCTCGCTGAACACGGCGCTGCGCCGCCAGATGGATGTCATCGCCCATAACATCGCCAACGTCAACACCACCGCCTACAAGGAAGAGCGGGTGTTGTTCGAGACCTATATGCAGGAGATCGACGGCCAGGAACTCGCCTTCGTCAAGGACTTCGCGGTCGCGATCGATCTATCGGAAGGCCCGATCACGGCGACGGGCAATGCCCTCGACGTGGCGATTCGTGGCGACGCCTTTTTCCAGGTCGACACGCCGGACGGCATACGCTTCACGCGCGCCGGGCATTTCGAACTCGACGCCGACGGCGCCCTGGTCACCAGCGACGGCCACCTCGTCCTCGGCGACGACGGATTCCCCATCCTGACGATTCCGGGCGACACCGAGATCAGGATCGACTCCAAGGGCACGGTCACGTCGGAGACCGGCGAGATCGGCCGTCTCGGGCTCGTTTTCTTCGAGGATCCCGGCACCCTGGTCAAGCAGGGCGCCGGCCTCTACGCGACCGAGGCCACGCCGTTGCCGGCCACCGACGCCAAGGTCGTCCAGGGTTCCCTCGAGGGCTCGAACGTCCAACCGATCGTCGAGATGACGCGGATGATCTCGCTCCTGCGCGCCTATCAGGCGGCGCAGACCTTCGCCGACCGCCAGGATGAACTCAGGAACCAGGCGATCAGCAGCCTTGCCAATGTCAGCCAGAACGTCTGAACACGGGCGGCGACCGAGCGCCGGCCCGGCCCGGTATCACCAAAGGAGGATCGTGCGGTGAAATCCCTAAGTATCGCGTCGACCGGAATGTTGGCCCAACAGACCAACGTCGACGTCATCGCCAACAACATCGCCAACATGAACACCACCGGGTTCAAGCGCCAGCGGCCCGAGTTCCAGGATCTGCTGTACCAGAACCTGAAGCAAATCGGCGCGACGTCGTCCGACGCCGGCACGATCCTGCCATCCGGGGTGCAGATCGGCGTCGGCGTCAAGACGGCGGCGGTCTACCGCATCACCGAGCAAGGGAACCTGATCTCGACCGGCAACAGCCTTGACCTCGCCATCCAGGGCAAGGGGTTCTTCCGCATCGAGTTGCCCAGCGGCGACGACGCCTACACCCGCGCCGGCACATTCCAGATCAGCGCCCAAGGACAGATCGTCACTCTCGACGGCTTCACCGTCGGCCCGGGCATCACCATCCCGGCCGAGGCCAAGGACATCAGCATCAACGCCAGCGGCGAGGTGCAGGTCAAGCTCGACGGGCAGGTGCAGCCGCAGAACGTGGGCCAACTCGAGCTGGTCACGTTCCCCAACGATGCCGGCCTCGAGGCCATCGGCGGCAACCTGTTGCTTGAAACGCCGTCCTCGGGCGGGGCCACCGCCGGCAGCCCCGGCTCGACCGGCTACGGCACCCTCCAGCAAGGGTTCCTCGAGACCTCGAATGTCAATGCGGTGTCGGAGATCACGAGCTTGATCAACGCGCAGCGCGCCTACGAATTGAACTCAAAGGTCATCACCACCGCCGACGAGATGATGGCGGCGGTGAGCCAGCTGCGTTAGGGAGATAAGCCATGAGCCCACGCCTTCTCGGCCTCGCCGCCGTCATGCTGCTCGCCGCCGCCGCCGCCCAGGCGGCCGAGCTGAGGTTGCGCGCCCGCGTCGTGGTCGACGCCAACGTGGTCACCCTCGACGACGTGCTCGACGACGCCGTGGCCGCGCGGGCGCCCGAGCTGCGGTTGCGCGCCCGCGTCGTGGTCGACGCCAACGTGGTCACCCTCGGCGACGTGCTCGACGGCGCCGCGAGCGCCGCCGACGCCGTGGTCGCGCGGGCACCCGAGCCCGGCCAGCGCATGATCATCGGCGTGCCGCAGATTTACGCGGTCGCGCGGGCGAGCGGGCTTGATTGGCGGCCACTTCACGGCCTCGACCGTGTCATCGTGCAGCGCGCCAGCCGGCGCATCGCCCCCGCCGACATCGAGGACCGCCTGCTTCTAGCGCTGGCCGACATAGTGCCGGGCAAGAACCTGCGCGTCGAGCTGTCAAATCGCGTGCAGGAGTTTCACTTGCCGACCGATATGGACGCCGCCGCGCTCGACGTCGAGAACCTCGCATACGACCCCCGCAACGGCCGCTTCAGCGTCACGCTCGTGGCCTCGGGCGGCTCCTCGCGTACGTTGCGCACCAAGGTAATCGGCCGCGCATTCGAGGTCATCGAGGCGCCGGTGCTGCTCCAGTCCGTGCGCCGGGGCGAGGTCATCGGCGAGGACGACATCGATTGGATCGAGGTGCGCGCCGACCGGCTGCCTGCGACGGTCATCACCGACCCCGCCGATCTCATCGGCCGCACGCCGCGGCGCACGCTCAGGCCGGGTGAGCCGATCCGCGCCGGCGACGTGCGCATCCCCATCGTGGTGGCGAAAGGCAGCAGCGTCACCATGACCTATCGCACGCCGGCGATGGTGCTCGCCGCGCCGGGGCGCGCGCTCGAGGACGGGGCCATGGGCGAAACGATCCGCGTTCTCAACAGCCAAACCAAGGTGGTCGTGGAAGCCACGGTGTCGGGCAGCTCCCTGGTGACCGTTGCCGGCCTTGGCGCTCCGCCGCGCCTCGACGCCCGGGTGGCGGGAGCGAACCAGCGATGACCTCCTCGCCCAGCGCGGCGGGTTTGCGTTGCCTCGCGCTGGCGATCGTCGGCGCGCTGACTCTCGCCGGCTGCACCATGGTCGACCGCCTCGCCGCGGTGGGAAACACGCCGGAACTAGAACCCATCGAGAACCCCACGCTCAAATCCGGCTACCGTCCCGTGAGCCTGCCGATGCCGCAGCCGGCGATAGCCAGGTTCCACGCCAACTCGCTGTGGCGCGCCGGCGCGCGCACCTTCTTCAAGGATCAGCGCGCGCACCGCATCGGCGACATCCTCACCGTGCTGATCCAGATCGACGACGACGCCAGCGTCAACAACTCGACGTCGCGCACGCGCGACAACGACGAGGGCGCTTCGCTCGGCGGCTTCTTCGGGTTCGAGACACAGCTCAGCAAGATCTTCCCCGAAGGGATCGTTCCCAGCAATCTGATCGACTTCGGCAGCGACTCGAAGAGCAGCGGCGCCGGCCAGATCGGGCGAAAGGAGGAGATCAACCTGCGCATCGCCGCGGTCGTCACGCAGGTGCTGCCCAACGGCAACCTGGTAATCCACGGCACGCAGCAGGTGCGCGTCAACTTCGAGGTGCGCGAGCTTTCCGTCATCGGCGTCGTGCGCCGCGAAGACATCGACTCCGACAACACCGTGCGCCACGACCAGATCGCCGAGGCGCGCATCATCTATGGTGGCCGCGGCACCCTGAGCGACGTACAGCAGCCGCGTTACGGCCAGGAAATCTTCGACATCATCTACCCGTTCTGACGGCTTGACGGGCCGTGGCTAGCTGGCAGGTCCGGCGCACGCATCGACGGCCGCGAGGGCGGAGGCGGACAGCCGACGCTCCATGGTATCATTGCCGGTGATGACACCGTCCGACTCGGCTAGGCATTCCAGCCGGCCCCAGCCGCTCGGACGCGCGGGTCGCCGCCGCCATGGAAGCCGACATCGCTCGCGAGACCCGGAAGACAGGAAGGCGCCTAACGATGGCCGACATCGGGCTTCTAAAGCGCGAGATCAAGGTCCTTACCTTCGATCTGTATGGAACCATCGTCGACATGCAGGCGGGTCTTCGCGAGGCCGCCGCGCCCCTGCTCAAAAGCAAGGGATGGGATGGCGACCCGAATAGATTCGTGACCTGGTGGCGGCGGACGCATTTCGAGAATTCGATGATCGATGCGCTGTGCGACCGCGGGCATACGCCTTATCGAGAGATCGGCCATCGCGCCGTGAGCTATACCCTTGAACGCGCCGGCGTCCCCCATACCAGCGAAGAGGTCGAACGGCTGGTGTCCGAAATCGAGCGCCTAAAGCCCTTTCCGGAAGTCGTGCCGGCGCTCGAACGCTTGGCGGCCGACTACAGACTGGCGATCCTTTCGAACGGCGATCGCGACATGCTGGAGGCGGCCGAGCCGCATATCGGCTTCAAGTTCGACCACACCATCTCCGTTCAGGATGCCGGCTATTTCAAGCCCCACCACAAGACTTACGAGAACGCGGCAAGGACGCTGGGGGTGGATCGCCTCGAGATCATGCATGTTGCCAGTCACGCCTTCGATTGTATCGGCGCCAAGGCGTTCGGCATGCGCGCGGCGTTCATCAATAGGCGGGACCGCCCGTTCGGCCGGACGCGACACGAACCCGACGTCGTGGTTTCGGATATGGCCGAACTCGCGGACTTGCTGACCTGAGCCGATCGATACCGGTTTGTCGGGTCGGTGCGAGTTTGTAGGACTCGTGCCCGCCCTTGGCCGCGCGTCGTGGCGGCCGCGTTCAGCGCTATTTCGGCGTAAAAACCGCTAAGATGTGACGGCCATCACAAATATCGCCGAGTATTATGTTCTTTCTGTGATTGCCGTCACTTGCAGAAGTGCAATCTCGGCGCATATTTCCTAACAAGACGCGACGACGACACCGCAAGGGTGGTCGCCGGGCCGCGCAGAAGGAGGAAGAGCAATGTTACGTCAAACTGTCGTTATCATCGCGTTCCTGCTCAGCGGTTGGATGATCGGAGTCGGGTTCCTCGCGCTTGATCCTCACGCGAGCGCCCGTACGGATGCGGCGATCGATATCGGTCGCGGGCCGCTGTACTTGGCGAGCACGAGCACGTCGGCCTACCAGGATCCGACGGGCAGGTACACCGTGTACGTCCGCACGCCGTTACGCAATTATCGCGATTTCGCCGAGCTGGAAAGGTACTAAAGGGAGGCCGCGTTCGGCCGCGGCGTCAGCCGTCGTTACGATAGTGCTTTTCGCGCCGCTCGTGGCGTTTCTGAGCGTCGATGCCGAGCGTGGCGATGGGGCGGGCCTGTAGCCGGCGCAGGCTGATCGGCGCGCCCGTCTGTTCACAATAACCGTAGGTGCCGTCCTCTATCCGCTTGAGGGCGGCATCGATTTTGGCGACGAGCTTGCGCTCGCGGTCGCGCGTCCGCAGCTCGAGCGCGCGTTCGGTTTCGACCGACGCGCGGTCGGCGAAGTCGGGCTCGTGCTCGTTCTCCTCCTTGAGATGCTTGAGCGTCTGGGTCGTGTCGGCCAGCAGCTCTTCGCGCCATCTGAGCAGCTTCCAGCGAAAATACTCGAGCTGCCTCGAGTTCATGAACGGCTCGTCCCCCGATGGATGATAATCGAGAGGCAACCGCTGCCGCATCTTAAAGCTCCCCCGCGCGAACCGGCTCGACTGAGCGGTCCATAGGTACGTTTCTCGGCGGACTATATATGGGCCTTCGCCGGCAACCGCAAGCCATTGTGCACGCGCCGGGGTTCGTTCCCGGCCCTGTGCCGGGTTCAGGGTGTTATACCGAGCTTGGCAAGCTCAACCGAGGCCCTGAGATCGATTTCGTCGAGCACCGCGTCCAGGCGCGCGTCGTCGAACGCCGTTCTCTGCGCTTGCACGTGGCGCCGCAGCTCGACGAGCCTCTCGCGCGCGATGGTGCCGCTGAGCAGCGCGTGGCGGATCTCGTCGAGCCGGTCGAGCAGGTCGGCGCCGCGGGCGATGCCGCGCGAGCGGTCATCGGTCGCATCAGGCACCTCCTGCGCGGCGAGCAGGCCGCCGAGCGCGCCCACCGTCGTAACCGGGACGACATGGTTCGCAGCCTCCGACTCACGCAAAACCTGGCTCGAGAATTCGGCGCTCTTGGCGCCGCGCGAAACCCGGCTCGGGCGTGTCGTCGTCGGGCGGATGGGACCAGGACCGGTGATCTTCATAGTTTGCGAATGTTGACCGGTGCTGCCGTTGAGGTGCAACCGCAGGCGCCAACATCGCCGAGTACGGTTAAAAACGTGTTAAGCACACGGGCCCAGCCGCGCGAACGAAGGTCAATTCCCCAACAGCCGCGTGATGATTCACCCCGACGCGCCGCCGGCGTGCCGCTCTGGACAATCAACATAGGAGATCGCCATGCAAACTTCCGGACCGGGACCGGATTCGCCTTCGACCGCCATTTTTGCTACGCTACCGGTGACCGCGAGTGGTCATCCGGGGAATCTCGGGTAAAGCCTTTGGCTTCCCGCTGACATCAACCATAATCGGAAAACTTGAGGAGGAATCCATGATTGCACGGTCGCTATTCGTTGCCGCCATTCTGATGGCGTTGTCGGCGCCGGCTTCAGCGTATTACTGCCCGAAACAAGGCAAGGCCATCGACGCGGCCATAGCCAAGGGCAACCTGAGCGCGGCCCAAACCGCCGACGTGAAAAGGCTGCGCGACCAGGGCATGGCCCAGCACGGCAGCGGGGACCACAAAGCCGCTGTCAAGAGCCTGGCCGAGGCAACGAGGATCATTCTCGGCGGCATGTAAAAAAACCGTATGACGTGCGAGCGCGCGGGGCCGGCGGTGCCTCCTCTCGGCCGCCGGCCCCTGCCCGCGGAGGAGTCCCGATTTCTGTATTTGGTCGCGCGGTTATCAACGTTGGGCGCGGCGCGGATCGGGCACCGCTGCGCGTAAGCGGAACCCGCCAATCGCCGCTTGTATCCCGGAGCGTGGTTCGAGACCATCCGGATTAAACGGCATAACGAAGATTTTTTTCAGGGCCGGCGAACTAGGCAACATATGCCTGCGCCATGGCAGCCATTGCCTGATCCCGCCGCGCGCCCGGCCAGCGCCGCCTCCGGTGCGGGCGAGGACTCAATCAAAACCAGTGACTTAGCGAGGCCGTGCCCTTTGGCACGCGGTTCGCATTGGCAACGCCTGAACCGCGGAGCAGCAGTCGACCGACGGCCATGAAGCGCAACTCGACCCTCTTCACCCCCAAGGCACGCCAAACCAAGCTCCGCCGCCTTGTGCTCGGCGCCCTGGCGGCGCTGCTTGTCCTCGCCGCCGCCGGCGCCGCGGACGCCATGTCGCGCATCAAAGACATCGCCGATTTCGAGGGCGTGCGAGAGAACCAGCTGGTCGGCTACGGCCTCGTCGTCGGCCTCAACGGAACCGGCGACAGCCTGAACAACTCGCCGTTCACCCGGCAAAGCCTGATTGGCATGCTCGAGCGGCTCGGAGTCAACACCCGGGGCTTGAACCTCAAAACCGCCAACATCGCCGCGGTCATGGTGACCGCGACATTGCCGTCTTTTGCCCGCCAGGGCAGGCGCATCGACGTCACCATCAGCGCGCTGGGCGACGCGACCAACCTGCTCGGCGGCACCCTGCTGGTGACGCCTCTCATGGGCGCCGACAGCGAAGTCTACGCCGTCGCCCAGGGCCAGCTCGCGGTCGGCGGCTTCGCGGCGTCGGGCGCATCGGGCTCCTCCGTCAGCCAGGGCGTGCCGACGAGCGCGCGAATCCCGAACGGCGCCATCATCGAGCGCGAATCGGAGTTCGATCTGGCCAGCCTGCCAAACCTCAACATCGCGCTGCGCAACCCCGACTTCACCACCGCCACCCGCATCGCCCGGGCGATCAACGCCCGCATCGGCGAGCCCGCCGCGGAGGCAACCGACCCCGGCACGGTCCACCTTCAGGTGCCCGACCGCTATCAGAATAAGGTGGCCAAGTTGCTGACCGAGATCGAGCAGCTCCTGGTCGAGCCCGACCAGCCGGCGCGGGTCGTGATCGACGAGCGCTCGGGCATCATCGTGATGGGCGAGAACGTGCGCATCAGCACCGTGGCGATCGCCCAGGGCAAGCTCACGGTCCGCATCACCGAAACCCCGCAGGTCTCTCAGCCCGGCCCGTTCGCCCCCCAGGGCGCAGCGACGGTCGTCGTTCCGCGCACCGAAATCGAGATCGACGAGGCCACGGAGCGCCGCATGGCGGTGTTGTCGCCCGGCGTCAGCCTGCACGAGTTGGTCGAGGGCCTGAACGCGCTCGGCGTCGGCCCGCGCGATATCATCATGATCCTCCAGGCGATCAAGTCGGCGGGCGCCCTGCAGGCTGAGATCAAGGTGCTGTAATGGACGGCTCCGACAAGCTCCTGTCGCAGTCGCTGCTGGCGCAAACCCAGGCCGGCCCGCGCATCGCGCCGGTCAAGAGCGTTGGCGAGGCGAGGCGCGTCGCCGAGGACTTCGAGGCCTTCTTCCTGGCCCAGATGATCCAGCACATGTTCACCGGCATCCCCACCGACGGCCCGTACGGCGGCGGCCACGCCGAAACCATCTACCGCTCACTGCTGTCCGACGAGTACGGCAAGCTCGTCAGCCGCGCCGGCGGAATCGGCATCGCCGACGCGGTGTATCGAGAGATTCTCAAGCTTCAAGAAAGCGAATCGTGATGAGCGCAAACGGCCAGATCGGCACGCTGATCGACCTCACCGAGCGCCTCACCGAGGTGATGGCGCGCGAGGTGGAGCATTTGCGCGCGATGCGCTCGAGCGAGATCGCCACGCTGCAGGAAGAGAAAGCGCGGCTGGCCGCCGCCTACGCCGGCGCCTTCGAGACCGTGCGCCAGAACCCCGCCGCCGTGACGGACGCCGAGCCCAGGCTGCGCGGGGTGCTCAAGGAGGCAACCGCGAGCCTGCAGGCGACGGTCGAGGACAACGTGCGCGCCATAACCGCCGCGAAGGCGCTCAACGAGCGCTTGATCAGGGCGTTGAGCGCAGCCGTCGCCGAGACGCTCATGCCGGTCGCCGCCTACACCTCGACCGGCGGAACCGCCCCGCCCGCATCGGCGGCGGGCCGGGTGTCGCTGGCCGTCGACAACCGCATCTGACCGCCGCGCGATGTCGCTTTCCATAGCGCTTTCGAACGCCCTCAGCGGGCTCAATGTCAGCCAGGCCGGCCTCGCCACGGTCTCGCAGAACGTGGCCAACGCCAACACCGTTGGCTATTCGCGCCAAGTCATCAGCCTGCAGCAGCGGATCATCGGCGGCGTGCTCAACGGCGTCGAGGTCGCCAGCATCAACCGCATCGTCGACAGCTTCCTGGTGCGCGAGTTGCAGAGCCAGGCTTCGGCCCTCGGCGCGGCCGCGGCGGCGGAAACGTTCTTCAACGAAATCCAGGCGCGCTTCGGCACCACGGCCAACGACAGCACCAGCTCGGCCAATCTCGCCGACTTCGCCGCCGCGATCGAATCCCTGGCGACCAACCCCGAAGACCAGGCGTTGCGTTTCGAGGTGGTTGCCGCCGGCATCCGGCTGGCGAACGGCATCAGCGAACTGGCGACCAGCGTACAGAAGCTACGCGCCGAGGCCGACAGGAAGATCAAGGCTGCGGTCGATACGATCAACGCCGAGCTGATCGTGGTCAAGGACCTCAACGACAGGATCTCCCGCGCCCAGGTGAACGGCGAGAGTTCGTCCTCGCTCGAAGACCTGCGCGACCGCGCCGTCGCCACCATCGCCGCCAATATCTCCATCACCACCTTCGCACGCGACAACGGCCAGCTGTCGATCTTGACCTCGGACGGTAAGACGCTGCTCGACCAGCAGCTTCGCCAGCTCGAGTACAGCACCTCGGCGCTGGTGAAATCCGACACCGTATTCAGTCCCATCACGATCTTCGCCGTCGACTCGGTGACCGGTGAAAAGGTCGGAGCGGGCGAGGTGATCGTCACCGGCGGCACCAGCGACACGGTCGTCAGTACATTCGATTCCGGTCGGATCAAGGGATTGCTCGCCATCCGCGACGGCACGCTGCACGACCTTGCCGCCCAGGTCGAGTCCTTCGCCGCCGCGGTGCGCGACGGCTACAATGCCATCCACAACACCGGCACCAGCTTCCCGGCGCCCAACACCCTGACCGGGACGCGCCCCGTCAGCGCCGGCGACCCATTCTCCGGCACCGGCACGGTACGCATCGCCGTGGTCGACGGCAGCGGCGCCATCGTGGGGCCGCCGCTCGACCTCGACCTCGCCGCGCTCGGCGCGATCACCGTCGGCGACCTGGCGGCGACGATCGACGCCGCCCTCGGGGCCAACGCCACCGCCGCCATCGTCAACGGCAAGCTGGAAATCACCGCCACCGACGGCGCCAATGGCATCGCCATCAACGAGGGCGACAGCCAAGCGGGCGGCACGACGCAAGCGTTCAGCGACTTCTTCGGGCTCAACGACTTCTTCGCGGGCACCGCCGCGGCCGACTTCTCGGTGCGCACCGACATCATGAACGACCCCAGCCTGCTCTCGGTGGGACTATTGAGCCCGACCGCGGTGGCCGGAGAAACCGGCATCGCCATCGGCGACAATCGGGTCGCTCTCAAGCTCGCCGCCTTTACCGAGGAGAGCATCACCTTCGCCGCCGTCGGCGGCCTGCCGGCCGGCAGCTACACCATCGCCGATTACGCCGCCGCGATCACCGGACTGAACGCCGTGCAAGCGGCCTCCGCTTTCCAACACGCAAGTCTTCAGCGGGACCTGTTCAACAACCTCGAATTCCGCACCAGCTCGATCAGCGGCGTCAACATCGACGAGGAAATGGCGAACATGATCGTGTTCGAGCAGGCCTTCGCCGCCTCGGCGCGGGTCCTGAACACCACGGCCGAGATGTTCGACGTATTGATCAATCTGGTGAGATAGGAAATGAGCCGGGTTAGCCAAATCGCGCAGCAGACTCTCACGCTGAGGAACATTCTCAGCGCCGAGGAGCGGGTGCAGAACGCCCAGATCCAGATCGCCACCGGCAGGAGGTCGCTCAGCTACGCCGGCATCGCCGAGGACGCGAGCCAGCTGGTTTCGCTTAAGGGCCTGCACACCCGGATCGACCGCTTCATCAAGAACAACACGACCATCGAGCGCCGCCTCGAGCGCATGGACTCGGCGGTCTCGACCATCTTCGACGCCGTCAGCGAACTGCGCGTGATGCTTCTCCAGGCGCTCAATGCGTCCTCCGGCGGCGCAGTACCGGTCGCGACGGTGGCCCAGAACCTGCTCGACATGGTTGCCGGGGCGCTCAACACCAAGGATGACGGCCGGTTCATTTTCGCGGGTACGCAGACCACCACCCGGCCCGTCCAATCGCCGTTGCCCGACCCGGCCGTCTTCGGCGTCGTCGACACCAACTACTACAGCGGCGACTCGGTCGAGCTCGCGGCGCGGATCGACGAAACCACCACCATCACCTACGGCATGACCGCCGACCGCTTGGCGTTCCAGCAGGCGATCGGGGCGTTGAAGGCGGCTATCGAGGGCGCCAACACCAACAACACCAGCCTGCTTAATTCGGCGCTAAGCCTTGCGAGCAACGCCATCCAGGCGCTCGCTGGGTACCGCACCGAGATCGGTTCGGACCTCAAGACGATCGAGCAGGCCGACCTCAGGAGCGGCGACTACCTCACCTTCATCGAGCAGGTCATCAGCGACATCGAGAACGTCAACATCCCCGCCACCGTGACGCGGCTCGCGAGCGACCAGCTCATCCTCGAGGCCTCGTTCCTCACCCTCGCCCGCGTGAGCAACCTCTCGCTGGTCGACTTCCTTAACTAGCGCCCGGCCATGCGTGCGCCCCTACCCTCCTCACACCCGTAACGAAAGGTCGAGCCATGTACCAAGTAGACGCCGTTGACGCCGTTGTCGGAACCGCTGCCGATGCGACAGCGAACTTAACGCGGCCAAGCGGCCAAGCGCCCGCCTCCGGCGAGCACCGGCTGGTCATCGAAAGCCGCTTCGGCACCCTTGCCATCGGGCCGCAGAACGCGGTCGAGTTCCCGCGAGGACTGCTCGGCTTCGGCGATCTCCACAGCTACGCGCTTGCCGACCTCGCCGATCCCCGCCTACCGCAGTTCAAGGTGCTGCAGTGCCTCGACGATCACCAATTGTCGTTCCTGGTGCTGCCCCTCGATCCGGAAAGCGGCGTCATCGCCGCGGCCGATCTGGCCGCGTCCTGCGAGGCCCTGTCGATCGCGGCCGAGGACCTCGCCGTCTTGCTGGTGGTGACGGTGCACAAGACGGCCGCGGGCGTTCTCGTCTCGGCCAACCTGCGCGCGCCGCTGTTGCTCGACACCGCCAGCCGGGTCGGCGTCCAGCACGTGCTGGCCAGCGAACGCTACCCCGTGCGCTACCCACTCACGGAAACCGGCTCATAGGCTTCACGGCCGCGCATCGGCGCCGGGCGGCGCGGCGAGCGGCCGCGGTCGGGGCCGCGCAGCGCGGCAGCTTTTGCCGGGCAACAGTCGACAAGCGGCGGAAATTCTTGCCGGTCCAGGCGCGGCCGGGCGCCGCGGACCCCGGCTACCCAAGCCACAAGGCCAAAAGTGAATGTGCGCGGCATCGATGGTGATGTGAATTCCAGCATCAACCCGGAAGTCGTTGGGCTCGTCCACCTCCTGGGCTTCAGACGTTTGTGAGAAGACTTCCTCGCGAATGATACGTTCCGTCAACTGTGACGGATAGTCCACCAAGACCTGATTGAGCTCCTGGAACTCGGGCCACAGGGGTTCGTTGATGAACCGTTCGGGCGCCGGCGCACCTCGTCGCCGTCGAAGAGGACGACGGTCAACCCCCTTTGCGCCAGTATGACCGATACGGATTCGGCGGCCGTGGTCTTGCCCGCCCCCGACAGTCCGGTAAACCAGAAGACCGGGCAGCCGTCAGGGGACGAAGACATCGCCGCCGGCCTCGATCCTGCCGCGCAGCACATCCTGGACGACGTCGCGCATGAACCAGTCGGGAAGCGGCTCGCCCGGCTTAAGCGCCGTATGGGACAGATTGATGCGGAACAGGGCCACGCCGAGCTCCGTCAGGCGACCGATCACCCGATCGTTCATCGAGGCCGGTCCGAGGGTGCAGAGCAATTCCTTGTTCATGTGTCGGTCTTTCCGGTGTCGGGCGGGACCAGCGGGGTCAGCATATGGGGGTAATCGCCCAATTCATCGAGAACCTCCCAGCGCTCCAATAGGCCCGCGCGAAGCAGGCGGTAGGCGCCGCCGGCCTTGAAGGCGTCGTGATCCCTGTTCGACCGTTCCGCCATCGCCTTCTCGAAATCCAGCATACCGTCCAACAACGGTCTGATCTTCCGCAAGTCCCGTTCAAACCCGGCTTGATCGGGCTCGCGGTAACCGAACCGCACGCTGAAGGGATAGAACAACGTGCCCAACACCAACTGGTCCGTTGCGCTGAATATCGAACCGACGGCGCGTTTCACGGAAGATTTGCCGAACGGCGAGAGGGCCGTGTCTTTCCCGTAATCGAGGCTCGACGGATCGCCCCACCATTTCTTTCCCTGGGCGGTCATCTCATAGAGGCTCGGGGATTCGCCAACCTCCATCCAGGCGCACAGGGCGCCCATGGTGTCCTCGGGCCGGTTTTTCAAATCCTCCAGACGCACCCCCACCGAATCCCGGACGCGGAACGGAACCTGGTCGATGGCGAACAGCATGTTGATGATTTTATCGGCGACCTGGCCATAGTCGTTGTCGGCGAACGGCACCCGCAGCCATGATTCGCAGCACTGGATGGGCTCGCGAACCATCATCAACAGCCGGGCGTCGGGGGCGTAGCGCAGAAAATTGAGTTTGGTGAAATTTTCCGGATCGTGGATGTGGTAGAACATCGTCTGCTTGTGAGTGGTCGCACCCAGGATCTTTTCATAGGCCGCGTGAACGATTTGCAGGAATGACATGGGATCGACCCTGTCGAGCCGGCGCATCAGTCCAAGGGTTTCGGCGCGGAATGTTTCCCGATCCAGGGACAGTGATTCGTCACGATGTTCCCCGACTGCGGTCATGCCTTCCTTGACGCCCAAATTGGCGATTTTCTCCCCCAGAATACCGGGGGTGATCTTGGCGGAGGAGGCGTCGAACAGAACCTCGAACATATCGGCGAACCGGTCGGGCAATTCCCGCCAGCCGCCGGCGCTGAGCGTCTGCCAGACGCCGGCGTTGAAGTAACCGCGAAGATAGATGCCGGGAAGCGTCGAAATTTCCGGGTGGCCGTCGATCAGGCTATGGAGCAGCCCGGTCCCGCTGCGTCCGAAATGCAGCAGGGCGATGAGATTTTCGGAAAGTTCCGGCGGCCCGCCCGACGGCCGGTCGGCGTCAGAAACACGATCGATGACGACGTCTTCGTCATCGCGGGGCGGCAGGCCCGCCGTCGCCTTATGGAAGCCGCCGTCGGCCCGATGGGGTCTGAACGCCGCCAGAGAATATTCGAGCATGGCGAATTCGCCGGTCGCGCGGGCGGCGTCGCCAAGCCCGGCCAGATGCCGGTCCCGGTTTTGGACCAGCCGCCCGTCCGCATACTGGACGGCCTTGGTCGCGGACTTGAGGTTATTCCAGGCGACCGCGAAATCCGGCTGGAGGGCGATGGTTCGGCGAAAGCAGGCAACGGCGTCATCCATCCGCCCCAGACCCTGAAGGGCGACGCCGAGATTGTTGTGGATCACGGCGTTATCGGGCTTGACGGCGAGGGCTTGGCGGTAACTGGCGGCGGCGTCTTCTAAACGCCCCATGCCTTGCAGGACGTTTCCCAGGTTGCTGTGCGCCTTGGCGTTGTCCGGCTGGAGGGCGATGGCCCGGCGATAGCTGGCGACGGCGTCCTCGGAGCGGCCCAGTTTCTGAAACGCGTTTCCCAGATTGCTATGGGTCTCGACCAGATCGGGATCGAGGACGAGCGCTTGCCGGTTGCTGGCCACGGCGTCTTCCATCCGCCCCATTTCCAGATGGGCATTTCCCAAATTGCCGTGCGCCTCGGCGTAGCCGGGATCGAGGGCGATGGCTCGGCGAAAGCAGGCAACGGCGTCATCCATCCGCCCCAGACCCTGAAGGGCGGCGCCGAGATTGTTGTGGGTCACGGCGTTGTCGGGCTTGACGGCGAGGGCCTGGCGGTAACTGGCGGTGGCGTCTTCCAAACGCCCCAGCCCGTGGAGCGACATTCCCAGGCCAAAATGCGCCTCGGCGTAATCGGGTTTGAGGGCGAGGGCGTTTCGGCAACTGTCGACGGCTTCCGCCAATCGTTCCAGGCTCTGGTACACGGTTCCCAGGTTGAAGTGATACAGCGGCCGATCGGGCGCCCTGACGATCGCCTTGGAGATCAACCCGATGGCCTGCGCAGGGTTGCCGGCCTGACAGGCCAAGCCGCCCAGCAGGTGATTGGCATCGGCGTGATCGGGATCGATTTCGAGAATCTGGCGATAGATGTTCTCCGCGTCCTGCACCCGACCCGCCAGATGGAGCTGAATCCCCTTGCTCGCGAGTTCCTCCAGATAGTCCTCGGGGACGCCGCCAGCGGCCTGTTCTCCGGGACGTAGCGAAACGACGCGGGGTTTCTTCGCGGCCTTCCGCGCCAGCTTCTCTTGGCGACGTTTCTCCGCCCTGTTCATGGATCAGACGCTGAAACTTTGCACGAGGCTGCCGGTGATCAGATACCAGCCGTCGACTAGGACAAAGAAAATCAGCTTGAACGGCAGGGAGATCATCACCGGGGGCAGCATCATCATGCCCATGGGCATGAGCACCGAGGCGACAACCATGTCGATGATGACAAAGGGTATGAACACCAGGAAGCCGATCTCGAAGGCGCGCTTGAGTTCGCTTATGATGAAGGACGGCACCAGGATCCTGAGCGGCACATCGGCGGCGCTTTCCGGCGGCGGCTCGTCGGCGATGTTGAGAAACAACGCCAGGTCCTTCTCGCGCACATGCTGCATCATGAAGCCGTGGACCGGCGCCACGGTGCGCTCGAAGGCCTCTTCCTCGGAAATCTCTTCGTTGATCAGCGGCTCGATGCCGTTGACATAGGCGGTCTCGAAGGTCGGCGCCATGATGAAGGCGGTGAGAAACAGCGCCAGGCTTATGAGCACCGCGTTGGGCGGGGTCTGCTGCAGGCCGAGGGCGCTGCGGATGATCGACAGCACCACCACGATCCGGGTGAATGAGGTCACCACCACCAGGATCGACGGCGCCAGGGTCAAGACCGTCATGAGGACGAGAAGCTGGATGATGCGCCCGGTGAAACTGCCGCCGGCGTCGCCCATGTCGAACGAGAAGGATTGCGCCACTGCCGGCGTCGCCATCGTCGCCAGGACAATCAGACAAACGGCCGAAAGACAGAACAGGGTGGAGAATCTGCGGATCATTCGGCGGCCTCCGCCTTGATTGTTTCGGGTTCGGGCAGCGCCTCGATGCCCCGTTCGACGACGACCGGGCCGGCGGCGCCCAGCAGCAGCAGATGCTGGGTGTCGTCGCGCCGTATGAGCACCAGGCGGGTCTTGGGGTCGAGCGTCATGTATTCGACCACGCCGAGACGGCGCGCGGTCCGCCCGCCGATCGACGGCAACCGCCCGGCGAGGCCAAATCTGCGCACCACCCAGGCGACCGCGCCGATCAGCGCGATCACCAGGACCAGCGCCGCCAGGAATCGGAAGTAACTGTCCAGGTCCATGGTTCAGGAACCGCTATGACGCACGGCGGTCAGCCCCTGCTGTTCTTTGCATAAGCCGACTGGGCGCGTTGGCGGTCGTTCAGGGTGTTGAGGGCGTCCTGGGTTTCACGATGATCCTGACCGAGCGCGCCGGAAAGCTGCTCGAGGCCGTCGATCAGCGCCAGCATCGGCGGCTGCAATACCTCGCTCTCGGCCTTCGGCAGGGCGATGATCCCCTTGCAGGTGATATCCACATGGGCCTCGAGGCCGTCGAGACTGACGACCTTGCCGTCGTTCAGGGCGCGGCGCGCCACATCGATGGTGGCGCTCGCCTCGGCGAGCCGGGCCTTGAGCTCCACCGGTTTGAGATCTTCAGTCATCATGGAGCGTCCTCCGAATTGTCCATGGCGGAATCATCGGGCGCGCCTCTGGCGCAATTATCGGGCGCGCCTCTGGCGCGGTGAACATAGCTCAGGATTCCGGTGACCGTGCTCAGGGCGCCGAGGGGTATGGGGCTGTCGATGTCGAGCGCCGCCAGGACCCCGGCCAGGTCGGCGTCCTCGCGCAGCTTGACGCCATGGTCGAGAGCGATGGCGATGATCTGCTCGGCCACGGCGCCCCGGCCGTCGCCGTGACACGGGGACTCTCGTCATGGTTTGAAGCACCCTCGGCGAGCGCGACGGCGAGCGTCATTTTGGGTCGTGGCGCGAGCGATGCGCTCATGGCCTGGATAACTCTTTGCAGGGCCCGGGCCGATAGAGGTTTCGGCCTTCGACTGTGCGCGGAGTATCGCAGCCGTATGCTTAATAACTCTTTAAGGGAGAGGGGTTTAGAGCGGCTTAGCGGTCTTTTTCTTCGCAGTCTTTTTCTTCGCAGTCTTTTTGGTCTCCGGCCAGCAAGCCGTCGTCGCCGCCGCCGCCGCGAGGTTTTCCTGCTTGATGCGTTCGTGGGGCTTTGTCAGATTAACTGGGCGTGAGCTGGTAGGTCGGGGCGGTCAAGACTCTAACGCGGCGAGTTGACGCCACTCTGCCAACGCGGCGGAGCGATTGAGCTTGAAGTTCTGTCGGCTAGCCTGTTGAGACATCGCTACTATTCGCTAAGTGCGGCTCAACAGGATGAGCAGGACGAAGGCCGGGGGGCCGCGCGTTTCCTGTCGCTTGGGTTCCAGGCCTTTTCCACAGCCGCTCATTCAAGCCCGGCCAGCAGAGCGTCGATGTCTTGTTGCTTGTTTTCCTCGCCGGGCAACTCCGGGCCGTCGAGCGGGCCGCGGTCGGGGCCGCGCAGGGCGGCAGCTTTTGCCGGGCAACATTCGACAAGCGGCGGAAATTTTTGCCGGTCCAGGCGCGGCCGGGCGCCGCGGACCCCGGCTAAGCCGTTGAAACTACGCCCTTGGCACGGTTGGCCCGCAGCTTGCAACAAAGCACGGCGAGAAGCGCGTTTCGTCCCCGAAGCGGAGGCGGCGCGCACTGGCATGACGCCAACCTCGTAAATCCAAGTAGGAGAACTTAGTCATGGCTCTTAACATTATTTCCAACTTCGCGGCGAACGTCGCCCACCGCAACCTCGCGCGGACCGACATGCAGGTGACGTCCTCGCTGTCGAAGCTCTCAGCAGGTACGCGCGTGGTTTCGGCCAAGGACGACGCCGCGTCACTGGCCGTCGGATCGCGCCTCAGGGCCGAGGTCGAGGCCCTCAAGCAGGCCAACGTCAACACCGGCCAGGCATCCTCGATGTTGCAGGTCGCCGACGGCGCGATGGCCACGGTGGCGGACATCCTGGTGCGGATGAAGTCGCTGGCCACGCAAGCGGCATCCGACCAGCTCGGCACTACCGAGCGGGCCATTCTGAACAGCGAGTTCACGGCGCTGCGGTCGGAAATCGACCGGATCGCGAACGACACCGAGTTCAACGGCACCAAGCTCACGCAAGGCGGGGTCAGCGGTTCGGAGACGGCCGCCGGTACCGGCGCGGGTGCTGGTTTTGCCGTCAGCGACGGCGTCGAGTCGATCTCGTCCACCGGGATCACCGCCGCCGCCTCGACGACTGCCAACTACACCGCCAGCACCAACATCTTCGAGATAACCGTTGGCGGCACCGCCTACACCGGCACGATCGATGCGACTGCTCTCAATGGCGGCGCGGGCGCCAACGCGTTGCTCACCAGCACCGTGGTCGTGCTGACCAACAACTCGTCCACCGAGAACGGCACCATCACGCTACAGTTGAACACCGCGTTCAACTCGGCGGCCGATACGTACGCGACCACCGACTCGACGATCACCCTCACCGGCACCGCCGGCACGACCGTTACGTTCAAGGTGGGGACGGGCACCATCTCCACGGAAGACGATCTGTCGTTCACGATCGATTCGGTCACCTCGTCCGCCCTTGGCGTCAGCGCCTCGGTCATCAGCGGCGCCACCAGCTCGAACGCCAACGCGTCGATCACGGCGCTGGCGAGCGCCATCGACACCCTCAACCAGTCGCGGGCGACCATCGGCGCGAGCCAGAACCGGCTCGAGTTCGCGTCCGCCAACCTGGCCTCGTCGATCGAGAACGCCGAGGCGGCCCGGAGCACTCTGATGGACCTCGACATCGCTTCCGAGATCATCAACTTCACCAGCAAGCAAGTGCTGTTGCAGGCTGGCGTGGCGATGTTGGCCCAGGCCAACCAGATCCCGCAGAACCTGCTCAGGCTGTTGCAGTAGTAGTACCGAGTGGAGGGGGGATCGCATCCTCCCTCCACCTTTTTCCTCCCCGCGGACGTCGGCGCCGAGGGCGAAGCGAGGGCGCGATGGACGCCACAAGCGCCGCAGCGGTTTCGACGGGAGCGGTTCGGGTTGCGATAAAAGTTGCCTAGCCTCACCGACCGGACACCGAAATGCCTCTGAACCTCGATAGTCTCGTCGTCGACAGCTCGGGCCGCGCGTCGTTCTCGGGCCTCGCGACGGGCATCGACTTCGTCGGCACCGTCGACGCCATCATCGCGGCCAAGCGGATCCCGGCGGTTACCCTGGAGACCCGAATCACGGGCAACGAAGAGGAGATCGCCGCGCTCACCGATCTGCGCGCGCTCATGGACAGCCTCAAGAACGCCGTGAGCACCTTGCGCGGCGCCGTGACGGTCGGCGGCTCGGGAGACATATTCAACAACAACCAAGTGTTCGCCTCGACCAGCCGCACCGACGGCCAGACGCCGGCGGCCGCCGGCAGCCTGATGGGGGTGAGCGTGACCAGCGCCGCCGCCACCGGCAGCCACGAAATCGAGATCAGGCGCATCGCCACCGCGCACAAGATCTCCAGCACGGCGTTCGCCAGCCAGTCCGACGCGCTCGCCATCTCGGGCAGCTTCACCATCACCGGCGCTTCCACCGACACCACGATCACCGTCGCGGCAACGGACAGCCTGCTCGACATCCGCGAGCGCATCAACAACGCCAACACCGGCACCACGCCAAGCGGCGTGACCGCGAGCATCGTCACGGTGACCAGCACCGAGCACTACCTCATCATCACCAACGACGCGACCGGCGCCGACCTGGTGATCACCGATTCGGGAACCGTGCTGTCTAGCCTTGGGCTGTCGTCGACCAACGGCACCGCCGGGTTCCGCAACGGGCTCGCGGCCAGCAAGGTCGAAAGCGCCGACGGGTTCGCACACGTCGCCTTCGACGGCACGCAAAGCGACTCGGCCTTCCTGATCAGCTACGACAGCGCCACCAAGCTCCTTACCCTGACGCGCGGCGACGGCGCCACCGACACGGCGACGCTGTCGTCGACCGCGATCGCAACCGGCAAGATCGAGACCGCGAGCTTCGACTCGTTCGGCGTTAGCATCGTGCTCAACGAGAACTTCGACAAGAGCACCGACATCACCGTCGCAGCCGACACGGCGTCGATCACCCTGGGCACCGGCGCGATCGATGCCGCGACGATCAAGATCACCGACAGCACCGGCGACGTCTCGGGCATCGCCTCGACGACGCTGACCTTCGGAAGTCTAGCGACCCCCGCCGCCATCACGATCACGGCGGGCGCCTTCAGCGGCACCTTCGACGGAACCTCGACCGGGCTCAAGACCGTCACGCTGAGCGACGGCGGCGGCAACTCGCTCGATATAGAGTTCAACGTGACCGCGACCTTCGACGGCACCGAGACAGCGGCCTCGATCGAGCTGCACGAGCTCGAGAACCTGGTGATGTCGAGCGGCAACCCGTTCGCCAACGTGCTGCAGAAGGCGCAGACGGCGCGCCTGACCGCCGACGGGCTGGTCGACGCCGACCGCTTCGAATCGAACGTGATCACCAGCAAGACGGGCGACCTCGCGGACGTGATCTCGGTGACCAACGCGACCGGCAGCTTCCTGGTCGATGCGACGTCGGTCTCTTACGACGCCAGCGTCGATTCGCTCCAGGACATCGCCGACCGCATCACCAGCACCGTCGCCAACGTCACCGCCACGGTGGTCGAGGACGGCGCCGGCTTCCGCATGGACATCACCACCACCAACGCCTCGCTCACCGTCACCGACACTACCGGGCTCCTGGGCAATCTTGGCGTCGACAACGACCTGGTGATCGAGCGCTCGGGCAACACTATCTCCGACATCTTCGCCGGCGTTACGCTATCGCTGTTCCAAAGCGAGCCGGACACCAAAATCAAGATCGACATCGAGCAGGACCTGGCGGCGGTGAAGTCGGCGATCGTGGGTCTGGTCGACGCCTACAACGCCGTGCGCGTCTTCATCAACACGGAAAACCAGGTCGACCCGGCCACCGGTCTCAAAGGAGACGAGAGCGGGGTCCTGTTCGGCAGCCGGATCATGAACGACGTACGCAGCCAGCTCGCCAACATCGTGGGCCTGGGCGCGACGGGCGTGAGCATCGACTTCTCGGTGCTGGCGCAGATCGGCGTCGATCTGGTCAACAACGCCGAGCAGAGCAGCGAGCTCGACTTCAACACGCTCGGGATCGACGACACGAAGCTCGACACGGCGCTGCTGGGCAACATCGACGACGTGCGCCGGCTGTTTACGTTCGAATTTAGCAGCTCCGACCCCAACGTCTCCCTCATCAGCTTCACCGGCAATACCAGCTTCAACACCAGCGGCTACACGCTCAACATCGGCACCATAGGCAACTTCGACCAGAACTCGGCGATCGTCGTCGACAAGACGGCGACGCTCGACGACGCGAGCAGCACCGGCGCCACCACCTCGGGGACCTTCGACATCAACGGCTTCGCCGTCGCCTACGACGTAACGACCGACACCCTCGAGACGCTTGCCACGGCGATCAACGACGCGGCCATCAGCGGTGTCACCGCAATCGTCGTCGACGACACGACCGGCGCGCACATCGCGGTCAACTCGAGCATCGATCCGTTGGTCATCGACAACGACACCGGCGACCTGCTGACCAAGATGTCGTTCACGCCCGACGCCAACATCATCGACTCGGCCAACATCAACGGCGCCGCCGACGGCAGCGGCGACGGCACGGTATCGATCAGCGGCCGCGCGCTCACGGTCTCGCTCCAAAGCGGCGCCGAGGGCTTGCAGGTGTTCTATTCGGGCGCCGCGAGCACCTCGGGCATTCAGCTCGATTTCACCATCGGCGTCGGGGCCCAGACGTACTTCACGCTGGACGGTTTCCTCGACAAGACGAACGGCGCGATCCAGGGCGAGATCGCCACGCTCGAAGGGCAGAACATAACTGCCCAGGACCGCATCGATGGCATCGACAGACGACTCGCGATCCTGCGCGAATCGATGACCGCGCGGTTCATCGCCGCGGAACAGGCGCTGGCGCGGATGGAAACCCTTCTCGAATCGATCCGTCAAACCTTCGAAGTGCTGGCGAATAGACGATGAAAGCCGAGGGATCACCGCGGCCCCGGCAAACACCGGACGGAGCCTCGCGCGGCGAAGCGGCCCCGAGAAGCGGCGGCGCGAACGCGTATCGGGCGCAGGAAATCCTGACCGCGTCGCCGGCGCGGCTCGTCGCCAAATTGTACGAAGCCGCGATCACCGCGCTGCGCCAAGCCATCCAGGCCATCGAGACCGGCGAGATCGAGCGGCGTTGGCGCGCCAACAAGCGCGCCATCGACATCATCGAGCATCTGCTGCTCACGCTCGACCTCGAGCGCGGCGGTGAAATCGCCGGCGACCTCAAGCGGCTGTATACGTTCATGATGCGCCAGCTCGCCACCGTCGATCTGCGCAACGACCCCGCCCCGGCGCGTGCGGTGATCGGCTTGCTCGAGCCCTTGCACCGCTCATGGTGCGAGCTCGACCGACGTCTGCTCACCAACGGCGCGGTACCCGCGGAGCGCGAAGCGCAAGCGTCGCCGGACGCCGCGGCACCGAGCTACGGCCGCGACAAGAAGACGCACGAGCCGGCCCCGAGCGGCCGCGTGTTCAGCACGGCCTGAACCGGCGCGAGGGCGCCGCCGCGCCTTCCCACCATTCGCCCACCGCCGCGCCGGCGCCCTCGCGCCGGCGTTTCGTTTGCCCCGGCGGCCGCGCTCACGACGACGGAAGCCCGCACTCCAGGCATTCGGCACAAACTGCCGCCGCCCCAGCAGGGATTACCCAACGGCACCTGCCTGTGTCCGGGCACGGCCCGCGGCTCCAGAAAAGAACAATCAATTTCAACATGTTAGCGCGATCCCCGAGTTGGCCCGCGAATTGCTTTAGCGAAGGCCAGGATTGTCATCAGGGGATACCGTAGTGACGGTTCCGGTTGCGTTTCTCAGCGAGGCCCTGTTGCCAGGCGCCAACCCGGCGGCCGCGAGCGCCGCCGGCGCAGGCGTACCTACGTTCGCCGTGCTGATGGCCACGGTCGCGGGCACGGACCCGCGACTCGTGCCAGGCGCCGCGCCGCTAGAGGGCCAACCCGAAAGCGCCCCGGAAAGCACCCCCGACGGCCCGCCGCTGGGGCTTTTGCTCGACGCGGGCGCCGTGGGAGCGCCATTCGCAGCGCTCGTGACCAACCCCGGCGCAGCTCAGCCCGGCCTCACCAGCACCGCGCCCGCCGCCATTTTGGTCAACACCGCGCCGGCCGCTCCGATCAACGTTCCGCCCGCCTTCGCCCAGGACGGCGTCCCGCCTGCCGCCCCGGCCGGCCCCGCGGCCACCACTCCGGCAAGTCCCGCGGTCGCAGCCGCCCCGGCGAGCCCCGCGACCGCCGCCACCCCGGCCACTCCCGCGACCACAGCCATACCGGCCAGTCCCGCGTCCGCCGCCACCCCCGCTGTTCCCGCGGCCACCAGCCCCGCCGGTATTGCGCTCACCATCGCGGCGCGCGCGCCCATGGCGCCGATCGGCCAGTTCGCCACCGCGGCAGTAGCAGCCGGACCCGCTTCGCACGCTCCACCCGCCGAACAGCCGACGGCCGAGGCCGCCGCCGCGGCGGGGACGCTCGCGCCACCGCGCCAAGCCGGGACGACGACGAAACCGGCAACGCTCGGCACGGCGCCAGGCGGTGCTGCGGTGGTCGACGGCGAAGCAACAAGCCCGGCACCCGCACAGAGCAGCGACCGGCCCCTTCCTGCCTTGGTCGAGGTGCTCGAGCTCGCGACCCAGCCGCAGGACGGCGGCGCGGCGCGTGCGCAGGGCGTCAACCCCGCTCAACAACAGCCGGCGCAGGCCGCGTCGAACCCGCCCGAGTCCGCGCTTCAGGCGGAGCGCGCGCCGAGCACGCCGCAGCCACCGGCCGAGCAGGTCGCCCTGCAACTGCAAATCGCGATTCGCAAGGGTCTCGATCGCATCACCATCCAGCTTAAGCCGGCGGCGCTCGGCACCATCAACATCACCCTCGACGTGGCGTCCGACGGCCGCGTCTCGGCGGTCATCGCCGCCGACCGATCCGACACGCTCGAGCTGTTGCAGCGCGACGCGCGCGGGCTCGAGCGGGCGCTGCAGGACGCCGGCCTGCGCACCGACTCGGGCAGCCTGAGCTTCAACCTGCGTGGCGACGGCCACCATGATCCCGCCGACGGCGCCGCCCCGGCGGACCCCGAGCCCGCCTACCCCACGGCCGCGGCGGAAGAGGCGAACGAGTTCGCCAGCCCACCCACCAGCGCGTCGAATCACGCGCTCGATATCGAAGTCTGAGGTACTAAGACAATGGAAATACACCCGGTCACACCTGCCCCCGCGAGCGCCGCCGAGCGTGCGCGCACCACGCTGGCCGTCGACTTTGACAACTTCCTCACCTTGCTGACGACCCAGCTGCAGCACCAGGACCCGCTCGACCCGCTCGATTCGAACGACTTCGTGGCGCAGCTCGTGAGCTTCACGGGGGTCGAGCAGGCGGTCAGGAGCAACGCCAATCTCGAGGCGCTGATAAACCTGTTCAAGCTCAGCCAGTCGGCCTCGGCGATCGGCTACCTCGGCACCACCATCGAGGCCAAGGGCGACACCACCGTGCTGGCCGACGGCAAGGCGATATACCTCTACCGCCTGCCCGAGACGGCCGCCTCGACGGGCATCATGATCACCAACGACCAGGGCGAGGTGGCGTTCACGGGCGATGGCGGAACCAGCGCAGGCGAACACGTCTTCGACTGGGACGGCCGCAACACCGACGGCGTGGCGCAACCCGAGGGCGTCTACAAGATCAGCCTCTCGGCGCGCGACGCGAACGGCAACATCGTTCCCGTCACCACCATGATCAGCGGCCGGGTCACCGGCATAGAAACGCTCGAGAGCAAGCTTGTTCTCGTCGTCAACGGCATCACCGTGCCGTTCGAAAACGTCGTTTCGGTCATCGCGGGCGCTGCCCAGCAGCCGCCCTCGCAATGACACGGCGCACCACCCACAGCGCGATACTTCGCAGCTAGTTCACCTCAACCGCGTACCTCTTAGAGGAGATTAAAAATGAGTCTATTCGGATCGTTATTCTCCGGGGTGTCCGCCCTCAAAGCCCAAAGCGTGGCGATGGGGATCATCTCGGACAACATCGCCAACCTGAACACGACCGGCTTTAAGGCGACGACCGCAAGATTCGAAACGCTCGTCACGACCGCGGCGACGGCCACCTCGTTCTCGCCCGGCGGCGTGCGCACGCGCCCGGTCGCGCTGGTCGACCAGCAAGGCCTCGTGCAGGCGAGCGCCTCGTCCACCGATCTGGCGATCTCCGGCCAGGGTTTCTTCGTCGTCAACACCAGCGCCGACGGCTCCGGCCAGGTGCTGTACACGCGCGCCGGCTCGTTCCGCCAGGACGCCCTCGGCAATCTCGTCAACACGGCCGGTTTCTATCTCCAGGGCTGGGCGCTCGACCCTAACGGCCTCATCCCCGGCGAGCCCGGCAACACCACCAACACCACATCGAGCGCCGACCTGGCGAGCCTCGCCACGGTGTCCGCGAGCTCGATCAACGGGGCCGCCGCGGCGACCACGACCGTGGCGCTCGGCGCCAACCTCTCGGCCTCGCAGACCATCCTCGCCGGCCCGCAGGACTCAACCATCGCCAACGGCGTCACGGCCGCGACCGACCTTGGCGCCGCGCCCTTCAGCCTGACGACGGGCGACACGTTCACGATCAGCAACGGCACCTCGGTGCTCGGCACCTTCGAGTACAACGCGGCGCTCGGAGCCAACCAGTTCACGACGCTGCAAGAGCTCGCCGACCTGATCAACGCGGTCAGCGGCCTGACGGCGCAGATCGGCGGCCCGACCAACGATGTCGCGCTCACCGTGAGCGGGGCCGACTCGCGCAAAGACCTGGTCATCACCGACACCACTGGCACCGTCGGCACCGACCTGTTCGGCGGCACCTCGCCGGTCACGACCACCAAAACCTACGACCCGACGGACGCCACCAGGAACATGGCCTCGGCCACCACCGGCGCCCACTTCAGCCGCGCGGTCCGCGTGTTCGACGCCCAAGGCACGGGTCACGACCTGCAGATTTCCTTTCTCAAGGTCGCCAACAACACCTGGGCGGTCGAGATATTCGCCAACCCGCCCGACGAAGTGACCGTGGGCAGCCCGCTCGTCAACGGCCAGATCGCCACCGGCGAGATCACCTTCAACGGCGACGGCAGCCTTTCCAGCGTCGCCAGCAGCATCTCCGACCCGTCGGCAATCGCCTGGAGCGGCGGGGCCACCCCCAGCGCCATCATCTTCGACTTAGGCACGGCGGGTCCGCTCGGCAGCGGCTTGACCGACGGGCTGAGCCAGTTCGCCGGCGGCTTCAACGTCTCCTTCGTCAACCAGAACGGTTCCGAGGTCGGCCAGCTGAACGGCATTTCCATCGACGATGAGGGCGTCGTCATCGCCTCGTTCAGCAACGGCGAGACGCAGCGCGTCTTCAAGCTGCCGATCGCCACCTTCGCCGACGTCTCCAGGCTCGAGGCGCGCACCGGAAACGTTTATGCGCGCACCCAGGATTCGGGCGAATTCAACCTGCACGAGTCCGGGGAGGGCGGCGCCGGAACCGTCGCCCCGTCCGCGCTCGAGTCCGCGAACGTCGACATCGGCGAGGAGTTCACCAACATGATCATCACCCAGCGCGCGTTCGCCGCGAGCTCGCGGGTGATCACCACCGTCGACGACATGCTCGACGAGCTGATCCGGATCAGGCGATAGCCTCCGCCGGTTGGCTAGCACCGGCCCGGCGGCGCTTCGCCGCCGGGCCGGTTAACCCTTTCGCCACAAATAGTTAACCCTTTTCCTTAGGCAAATTTTAAAACCCGCCGAGTAGGCTGTGCAGCATACCAGCAGGTAGCCTCAGGTGGCACCGATGAACGAAGTCGCGCGAGAGCAGCAAGCAACCGTCAGGCGACCGCACGGAGTTTCGGCGGCGCCGGATGGCTTGCCGCCGGCCAACACCACGCGCTGGGTCGTGCGGCGCAAGGCCGCCGTGGTCGAGGCAGTGAACGCCGGGCTGATCAGCCTCGAGGAGGCGTGCCGCCGCTATACCCTGTCGGTAGAGGAGTTCCTCTCGTGGGAGAACGCCATAGACAGGCACGGCTTGCGCGGCCTCCGCGTAACCCGGCTGCAAGAGTACCGCGCCTCCTCGGATCTTGCCGAGTAGCGTAGGCCCGAATACCCCGGCGTCGCAACGGGCGCGGGCAAGCCAACCCCTCGTCGGCGCACTGCCTGGCAAATATTTCCCCAGCCTCTAGGCAAAGTCTGCCGCCCGTTAACGCCTGATTCACGCCAGGTTGTTAGCGTTGGGCCGCGCGGTGACTGTCTCTTGCGCATCGCCTCGCATGTTTACTGAATACACCAACACGAGGATTTCAGTGCCAGATGCGTTGACTAGGGCGCTCACGGGTCAAGGCGCATCTCGGCTACTGGTTGCCCTGGGGGTGGCCGCGGTCGTCATCGGGATTCTCATCTATCTCGCCACGCGCCTGAGCGTGCCCGCCATGAGCCTGTTGTACGCCGACCTCGACCAGGGTGATGCGAGCAAAATCGTCACCAAGCTCGAAGGCATGACCGTCGATTACGATCTGCGGGCCGGCGGCTCGGCGATCTTCGTCCCCAGCGATCGCGCGGTGCGCCTGCGCATGGCGCTGGCCGAGGAAGGGCTGCCGAGCGGCGGCTCCATCGGCTACGAGGTGTTCGACCGCTCGGACACCCTGGGCACCACGCGCAGCATGCAGAACATCAACCTGTTGCGGGCCCTCGAGGGCGAGCTCGCGCGCACGATTCGCTCGCTATCGCGCATCTCGTCGGCGCGGGTGCACCTGGTGTTGCCCAAGCGCGATCTGTTCTCCCGCGAGCGGCGCGAGCCGAGCGCCTCGATCGTGCTCTCCGTGATCGGCAGCGCCCGGCTGAACCGGGCGCAGGTGACGGCCATTCGGCACTTGGTCGCCGCCGCCGTGCCCGGGCTCAAGAGCTCGCGCGTCTCGATCATCGACACCCAAGGCACGCTGCTCGCCCGGGGAGAAGACGGCACGGACGACTCGAGCGTCGCCGGCACCGCCGCGCAGGACTACCGGTCGGCGCTCGAGACCCGGATCAAGCACATGATCGAGGGGCTGCTCGAGCGCTCGATGGGCTTCGGCAAGGTGCGCGCCGAGGTCACCGCCGAGATCGACTTCACGCGGGTTACCACCAGCGCCGAGACCTTCGACCCAGACAGCCAAGTGGCGCGCTCGACCCAACTCATCGAGGAGCAGACAACCAGCTCGGAGCCCGGCGGGGCCGTGGCGGTGAGCATCGGCCAAAACCTGCCCGGCGCCACGACCGAGGAGACCCTCGGAGCGGCCGGCGGCAACACCACGGCGCGCACCGAAGAGACCACCAACTACGAAATTTCCAAGGTCGTCCGCAACCAAGTACTGGAAAGCGGCACGGTCAAGCGGCTGTCGGTCGCCGTGCTGGTCGACGGCACCTACACTTCCGAAGCAAACGGCGAACGGACCTACCAGCCCCGCAGCGCCGAGGAGCTCGAGCAGCTTGCCACCCTGGTGCGCTCGGCCATCGGCTACGACCCCGAGCGCGGCGACAGCGTCGAGATCGTCAACATGCCGTTCACGTCCGTCGAGGCCCCCGAGGTCGGCGAGCCGTCGATGCTCGAGTTTGGCAAGGGCGACTACTTCAAGACCGCCGAGATCGCCGTCCTTTTCATCGTTGGTCTGCTCGTCGTTCTGCTCGTGCTGCGGCCGCTGGCGACGCACGTGCTCACCCTGCGGCCGGCGACCGCGGCGGCGAGCGAACCTCAGGCCGCCCTGCCCGCCGAATCCGGGCAGACGCCGGCGCAGCTGACGGCCGAACCCAAGGCGGTCGAAGAGGACGACTCCGGGATCGACTTCGACCGCATCGAAGGCAAGGTCAAGGAATCGTCGATCAAGAAGATCGGCGAGATCGTCGACAGCCATCCCGAGGAGGCCCTCGCGATCATCCGTAACTGGCTGTACCAGGAAGCCTAACCGACGCTATGCCGGGAAAGCAGGAGCCGCGCAGTCCTCTTTCGGGACCCGATCGGGCCGCCGCCTTTTTGCTGTCGCTCGGCACGGAGCACGCCAGCAAGCTGTTCAGCCGCATGGACGACGAGGAGATCAAGGAGATTTCCCACCGCATATCAAACCTCGGGGCGTTGACGAGAGACACCGTCGACCGGCTGTTCGTCGAGTTCGCCGAGCAGTTGACCTCCGTGGGCACGCTGGTCGGCAGCTACGACACCGTCGAGCGGTTGCTGGCGAGCACTCTCCCCGGCGAACGGGTCGATAACATCATGGAAGAAATCCGCGGCCCGGCCGGACGCACCATGTGGGACAAGCTGGGCAACGTCAACGAGTCCGTCCTCGCCAACTACCTGAAGAACGAATACCCGCAAACCGTTGCGGTCGTTCTCTCGAAGATCAAATCCGAACACGCCGCCCGGGTTCTGGCCGCTCTGCCCGAGGAATTCGCGATGGAGGTGGTGTCGCGAATGCTGCGCATGGAAGCCGTGCAAAAGGAAATTCTCGCCGACGTCGAGCGCACGTTGCGCACCGAGTTCATGAGCAACCTCTCCCGCACCAACAAAGGCGACAGCTACGAGCGGATGGCCGAGATCTTCAACAACCTCGACCGTTCGACCGAGAGCCGTTTTCTCACCGCGCTCGAGAAGCGCAACAAGGAAGCCGCCGAGCGAATCCGCGCCCTCATGTTCACCTTCGAGGACCTGATCAAGCTCGACCCCGGGGGCGTCCAGACCCTGGTGCGCAAATTCGACAAGCGGAAGCTGGCGGTCGCGCTGAAGGGCGCGTCCGAGACCCTGCGCAACCTGATCTTCACCAACATGTCCGAGCGCGCCTGCAGGCTGCTGCGCGAAGATATGCAGGCCCTTGGCCCGGTCCGCCTGCGCGACGTCGACGAGGCGCAGCAGTTAATGGTGAATCTCGCCAAGGAACTCGCCGCCAACGACGAGATCATGATCGCGGATCAGAAGGGCGACGACGAGTTGGTGTACTGAGGGACCACGGCAGCATGGCTCAACCCGTCAAGTTCAAGTTCGACACCGTTTTCGCCAGCGTCGCCGGCAAGAGCGGGTGGGTCGAGACCTTCAGCCACGACGACCTCGAAGCGGCGCGCGAAGAAGCTTGGCGCGCCGGCTTTCAGGAAGGGACCGTACGCGAGCAGGAGACGATCGAGCGCCAACAGGCCGCGGCCCTGGAAGCGGTCGGCGAGCATCTTTCCGGCATTGCCCAAACCCAGGCCGCGGTTCTCGACCACACCATCAAGCACGCCACCAAGCTGGCTCTGGCGATCGCCCGCAAGATCGCACCCGAAGCCATGCGCCGCCAGCCCGTGGTCGAGATCGAGGCGATGATCCGCGAGTGCTTGCCGGAGCTGGTCGACGAGCCGCGCGTCGTCATCCGCGTCGCGGACGCCGTGCTCGACGAGATCACGGATCGGATCGCAGGGCTGGCCAAGGGCTGCGGCTTCGAAGGCAACGTCGTCCTGCTCGCCGAGCCGTCGCTTGGCGCCGGCGACTGCCGCATAGAGTGGGCGGACGGCGGCGCCGAGCGCGACTCGGGCGCCGTGTGGCATGAGATCGAGACGGGCCTCGAGCGGCTGCTCAACACAGCCGCCGAGCCCGCGCCCGTGGCTTCGGCACCCTGCGATGGGGTGGCTGAAAAATCCTTACACTCCAATGATTAGGAGATCATAGTGACGAATCCAAATGAAGTGGCGGAGAAACAGGAGATCGACCTCCCCGAGCTCAAGACCGACGATAAGGCGCCGTCCCAGGCCGAGACCGCGAACGTGCAGGACGCGCAGGACACAGCGGCCGCACAGAGCGCACAGAGCACACAGAGCACACAGAGCACACAGAACGCAGCTGAAGCGCCAGACGCAGCGTCCTTGCAGCCCGCGCGGGCGACGACGGCCGCCGACCTGCGAGCGGTGTACGACGTGCCTGTGCAGGTCTCGGCGGTGCTCGGCAAGGCCACGCTGCAAGTCAGCCAACTGTTGAAGCTCGGCCGCGGCGCGATCGTCGAGCTCGACCGCAAGGTCGGCGAGGCCATCGACATCTACATCAACGACCGGCTCGTCGCGCGCGGCGAGGTGGTGGTCGTCGAGGACCGCCTCGGCGTCACCATGACGGAAATCATCAAGTCGAAACGATGACCGGCCGGCTGCGATGCCTCCAGCAACCCGCGGCGCCGGGCGTCATCCCGCCGCCGCTCCGGCGCGCGCAGGAGGCCGGTTAGTCAGCGCAACGATCGGCGGTTTGTAAGGAGAAGCGTGATGCGGTTACTGATAGTTGGCCCGATTGGGGGTGAAATCGGCGCCGCCAGCAAGATCGCCCTCGATCGGGGCGCGAAGGTCGGCCACGCGGATGACATCGACGCCGCGCTGGCGACGCTGCGCATGGGCCAGGGAGCCGAGCTGGTCATGGTCGACGTCAAGCTCGACATCGCGAGGTTCATCGCCAGCCTGAGGTCCGAGCGCATCAGCGTGCCGGTGGTCGCCTGCGGCGTCGGCACCGACAGCGATACCGCTGTGCGGGCAATCAAGGCCGGCGCCCGCGAGTTCATCCCCTTGCCCCCTCAGGCCGAGTTGATCGCCGCCGTTCTCGAGGCGGTGGCGGAGGACAGCCACACCATCATCCACGCCGACGCCGCCACCTCCGAGCTGCTGCGCCTGGCCGAGCAGGTCGCGCCGTCGAACGCGAGCATGCTGATCACCGGTGAATCGGGCACCGGCAAGGAGCTTTTCGCGCGCTTCGTGCACCGCCACAGCCGCCGCGCCAAGCAGCCTTTCGTCCCGGTCAACTGCGCCGCCATCCCAGACAACCTTCTCGAATCCGAGCTCTTCGGATACGAGAAGGGCGCCTTCACCGGCGCCGTGGCGCGGCGCATCGGCAAGTTCGAGGAGGCCAACGGCGGAACCCTGCTGCTCGACGAAATCGGCGAGATGGAGCCACGCATGCAAGCCAAGCTGTTGCGCGTGCTCCAAGAACGCGAAATCGACCGCGTCGGCGGCAGCAAGCCGATCAAGATCGACATCCGCCTGATTGCCACGAGCAACCGCGACCTCGAGGCCGAGGTGGCGAAGGGCGCCTTTCGCGACGATCTGCTGTTCCGCCTCAACGTGGTCAACCTGCACATCCCGCCGCTGCGCGAGCGCCCCGCGGACATTCCGCCGCTCTACCGGCATTTCATCAAGAAATACACCCAGGCCAACGGGCTGCCCGAGCGACCGCTGGCGCCGGCGGCGCGCGACGCCTTGTTGCGCCATACGTGGCGCGGCAACGTGCGCGAGCTCGAGAACACAATACACCGCGCGGTGTTGCTCGCGAGCGGCGACGAAATCGGCGCCGAGGCGGTCACGTTCGGCAACGGCGGGCACACGGCATCCGCGGCGCCGACCTACGCAGGCGCTTCCGGGGCGGCGGCCCATCCGGCGAGCGGCCTCGTGGGGCGCACCGTTGCCGCCGTCGAGCGCGACCTCATCATCGAGACCCTCGGCCACTGCCTCGGCAACCGTACCCACGCCGCCAATATCCTTGGCATCTCGATCCGCACCCTGCGCAACAAGCTCAGGCAGTACATCGACGAAGGCGTCAAGGTGCCGCTGCCCGGCGAGGCGCAGCGCGCGGCGATCTAGCCGAGACCCGCAGAACGCATAGTGGCCGAGAACGACCTCACCACGCCGGCGGTGCCAGGCGGGCTCGCCCGCCTCGTCACGGCCATGCGCCAGGGCGACATCGCGCTGGCCCTCGGCATCATCTTCATCCTGGTCATCTTGATCCTGCCGATGCCGAGTTGGCTGCTCGACATCATGCTGACCGTCTCGCTCACCTTTTCCGGCCTGATACTGCTGACCACGCTGTTCATAAGCCGGCCGATCGACTTCAGCTCGTTCCCGACGGTGCTGCTCATCGCGACCATGTTGCGGCTGTCGCTCAACCTCGCCTCGACGCGGCTGATCCTGGCGCACGGGCACGAGGGTCCAGGCGCCGCCGGCCAAGTGATCGAGGCGTTCGGAAACTTCGTGATGGGCGGCAATTTCGTCATCGGCATCATCGTCTTCGCCATCCTGGTGATCGTCAACTTCGTCGTCATCACCAAGGGTTCGGGGCGCATTGCCGAGGTCTCCGCCCGGTTCAGCCTCGACGCCATGCCGGGCAAGCAGATGGCGATCGACGCCGACCTGTCGTCGGGCCTGATCAACGAGGACCAGGCGCGCACGAGGCGCAAGCAGCTCGAAGACGAGAGCAACTTCTTCGGCGCCATGGACGGCGCCGCCAAGTTCGTGCGCGGCGACGCCATCGCGGGGCTCTTGATCACCTTCATCAACATCGTCGCCGGCATCATCATTGGCGTCGTTCAGCAGGATCTGTCGTTCTCTCAGGCGCTCACCGCCTACGCGATGCTCACCGTCGGCGACGGCTTGGTTACCCAGATTCCGGCGCTCATCGTCTCCACCGCGGCGGGCCTGCTCGTCACCAAGGCCAGCGTCGAAGGCTCGACCGACAAGGCGGTGTTCAGCCAGCTCGGCCGCTACCCGCGCGCGTTCGGCCTGAACGGCGCCATGCTCGGCGTGCTGGCTCTGTTGCCCGGGATTCCGATGGCGCCGTTCCTGCTGCTCGCCGGTGGCTCCGGCGTGATCGCCTGGCACCTCTCGCGGCAGCAGGCCGAGGCAAGCGCCGCGGCCGAGGCCGAAGCCGAGGCGCCGGCGGCGCCGGCCGAGGAGCCAATCTCGAACGCCCTGCAAATCAACCAGATCCGCCTCGAGCTAGGCTACGGGCTGCTCTCGCTCATCAACACCGAAAAGGGCCATCGGCTGACCGAGCAGATCAAAGCGCTGCGCCGCCAGATCGCGTCCGAGATGGGCTTCGTCATGCCGTCCGTGCGCATCCAGGACAACATGCAGCTCGCGGCCAACGCCTACGTGATCCGCATCAAGGACATCGAGTCCGGTCGCGGCGAGGTGCGCCCCAACATGGTGCTGGCGATGGACCCGCGCGGCGACAAGATCGCGCTCACGGGCGAGGAGACGACCGAGCCCACCTTCGGGTTGCCCGCCATGTGGGTCGCCGAGAGCAACCGCGAAGAGGCGGCGTTCCGCGGCTACACCGTGGTCGAGCCGGCGACGGTGATCACCACCCACCTCACCGAGATCATCAAGGAGCACATGTCCGAGCTGTTGTCGTACAGCGAGACGCAGAAGCTGCTCGACGAGCTCGACAAGGAGCACCAGAAGCTCGTCGCCGACATGGTGCCGTCGCAGATCTCGGTCAGCGGCATCCAACGCGTGCTGCAGAACCTTCTCGCCGAGCGCGTCTCGATCCGCGACTTGCCGACCATCCTCGAGGGCATCTCGGAGGCGTGGGGCTTCACCCAGAACATCACCATGATCACCGAGCACGTGCGCACCCGGCTCGCCCGCCAGCTGTGCCACGCCAACATGAACGCCGAGGGCGTGATCCCGCTGGTGACGCTGTCGCCCGAATGGGAGCAGGCGTTCGCCGAGGCGATGAGCGGCAGCGGCGAGGAACGGCAGCTGTCGATGGCGCCAAGCAAGCTGCAAGAGTTCATCACCGCGGTGCGTCAGACCTTCGAGCGCCACGCCATGCTGGGCGAGACGCCGGTGTTGCTGACCAGCCCTGCGATTCGCTCGTTCGTGCGCTCGATCGTCGAGCGCTTCCGCGCCACCACTCTGGTGATGTCGCAGAACGAGATTCACCCGAAGGCAAGGATCCGCACCGTGGGGCAGATCTGATGCGCCGTCGGGGAGCCCGGCTGGCGCCCGTGACCGCGGCGCCGAGGGCCGAGGGCTAGGCCGCCGTGTTGCAGCCAACAGGCCAGCCGCCGTCGCCGCGGGGGAGCGTGGCGTTGACGTCGCCGGGCCGCGTTCCGCCGGCGCTCGCCAACCTGCCGGCCGGCGCGCTCGTCGTCGGCGCGGTTACCGGGCTCGACGCGGCCGGGCGCGTGCTGGTGCGCACGACGGCCGGCACCCTCGTCCTCGCCAGCCATCTCGATCTGCGGCGCGGCAGCACCGTGACCCTGCGGGTGCGCGGCGGTCCGGTGTTCAGCGCGACCGTCGAGCTAGTCGACGGCCGGCCGCCCGAGACCGTCCGCGCCGCGCCACCGACGCCTCTCCCGGCGCCTGAATCGCGCCCGCTGACGTCGCTCGACCTCGCCCGAGGCTGGCCGGCCCTGCGCGAGGCCGTCGAGGCGTTGCGGCAGATCGACCCGCAGCTTGCCGGGGCGATGGTCGAACGCGCGGTTCCCCACCCCGGCGGCAGCCTGGCGGCCACGGCGCTGGCCTTTCTGGCGGCGCTGCGCGGCGGCAACCTTGCCAGCTGGCTCGGCCGGGCGGCGGTCCGCGCGCTCGAGGACAGCGGCCGCGGCAATCTGGTGCGCCGTCTCGCCGCCGACTTCGGCCAGATCGCCCGTCTCGCCGATCAGCCCACGCCAGGGGACTGGCAACCGTTCCTCGTGCCGGTGTACGACGGCGACGCGCTGAGGCAACTGCGGCTGTTCGTGCGCCGCCGCCGCGACGACGCCAAGAAGGACGACGGCGAGGCGCGCTTCGTCGTCGAGGTCGACCTGAGCCGTCTCGGCGAGGTGCAGCTCGACGGCTTCCTGCACCAGCGGCGTTTCGACCTGATCCTGCGCAGCCGCGTGCCCCTGGCCGATGGCGCGCGCCGCGACATCGCCGCCATCTTCTCGCAAGGGCTCGCCCTTGGCAGGCTTACGGGGGCGCTCAGCTTCCAGGTGACCAAGCGCTTCCCGGTCGCCCCCCTCGAGGCCATCGCCGCCGGCAAGCGCGGCGGCGTGGTGGCATAGGCAAACACCTCGGGCGCTTGGTTCCCGCCGGAACCTTAAACTCAGCCCACGGGTTTCACGTCAGTTCGCCGGCTTTTCCTTGGCTTGCTTGGCGCGGGTCGCCATTTCCTTGGCCTCGGCGCCGCGCCCGGCCTCGCCGAGCAGGGCGGCGGAGGTTTCCAGTATCTTGATCAAGCCCGGGCGCTCCGGCCCCGGGGCCTTTTCCATGATCGCCAGCGCCCGCGCATAGAGCGGCTCGGCCTCGGCGTAATTACCTTGCCGGGACGCCTCTTGGCCGGCGGCGATGGACGTCTCCCAAGGCGCCTCCTCGCCCTGGTCGAGGGCGTATATGAGCCCGAGAGCGACGCCCCCCAGCAGCGCCAGGCCCACGAACGACCATTTCATCCTGGTCATGCTCATCGGCGTCAGTGTCGCAGCGATCACAGCGAACCGGCAACCGATTTTGTTTGGCGACGTATGGTTTAGAAGCGGCGCAGCGGCCGCCTGCTCGGAGCGATGCGCCCGCGGCCGGCGCCAGGAGACCGGACGATCGGCTCAGCCCGCCCGCTTGCGCCGGTAGATCGTGATGCCGGTCTCGTCGAGCTGCGCTTGCTCGCGCCGGGCCTCGGACGCCCTTGCGCGCTGCTCGCGCACGCCGTGAGTGATCTTGTACTTCTCGAGATCCTGGTAAGCCGCCGCGACAGCCTCGCCGGCCTCGGCGATGGCGGCGTCGAGCTCGGCGATCTGTGCGGCCAACGCGCGCTGCTCGGCGCCGACGCGCTCGACGTAGGGAGAGAACGACCGGCTCGCCTCGAAGGACGTCGCGGCCATGCGCCCCTCGGCCTCGACCTCGGCGGCGAGGCCCGCGGCACGCGCGCGCAGCGCCTCCTGCTCCATCTCGAACCCGACCAGGCGAACGCACTGCTCGTCGAGGTGCTGCTTGTGCAGCCGAATCAGCGTCCTGAGCGCCTTCACTGCGCCTCTGGCTCGAGAATCTCGGCGAGCTTGGCGTAGCCGGCGGCAAGCTCGCTGCGTTCGGTCTTGTCCTGGGCAAGGAACGCCTCGAGCGCGCCGTGGTAGCGGATCGCCTCGTCGACAGCCGCATTCGAGCCCGCCCGGTAAGCACCGAGACGGATCATTTCGGCCATGTCCTCGTAGGTCGCCATCAGCGCCCGGGCGCGGTAGACCAGCCGGTTCTCGGCCTCGCTGTTGCAATGGGGCATGGTGCGCGAGACGCTGCGCAGCACGTTGACCGCCGGGAAACGGCCGCGCTCGGCGATGGCGCGGTCGAGCACGATGTGACCGTCGAGGATGCCGCGCACCGCGTCGGAGATGGGCTCGTTGTGATCGTCGCCCTCGACCAGCACGGTGAACAGTCCGGTGATCACGCCAACGCCGCTGCCCGGCCCGGCCCGTTCCAGGAGCTTGGGCAGCTCGGCGAAGACGGTGGGCGTATAGCCCTTGGTGGTGGGCGGCTCGCCTGCCGACAGCCCGATCTCGCGCTGGGCCAT
>JADFMW010000099.1 GCA_022563655.1 Pseudomonadota bacterium | reverse complement strand
TTCCGCCTGACGCCGTTTCGCACCAAGGCGCGGCGGCTCGCCGAGCTCGGCGTCGACGACATGTTCAACCTGCGCTTCGATGCGCGCCTCGCCGGCCTGGAAGCAGAGGACTTCGTGCGCGAGGTGCTGGTCGGCGGCCTCGGCGCGCGCCACGTCGTCGTCGGGCCCGGCTTCGTGTTCGGCAAGGGACGCCGGGGCGACGCGCGGTTGCTCGAGCGCATGGCGGCGGCGGCCGGCTTCGGCTTCACCCAGGTCGAGCCGGTCGGCCACGGCGGCCGCCTGTGCTCGTCGAGCGCCATCCGCACGCTGATCCACCGCGGCCTGGTCGACGAGGCGGCCACGGCGCTCGGCCGGGCGTGGGAGATGGAGGGCCGGGTCCGGCCCGGCGACCGGCGCGGCCAGGCCCTGAGCATGCCCACCGCCAACCTGGCGCTCGAAGGCGTGCTGCACCCCGGCCACGGCGTCTACGCGGTGCGCGCCGGCGTCGCCGACCGCGCCGGCGTCACCTGGCGCGACGGCGCCGCCTACGTCGGCGCCCGGCCCACCTTCGCCGGCGATTCAGTGCTCTTGGAGGTGCACCTGTTCGACTTCGACGGCGACCTTTACGGCCGGCGCCTGCGCGTCGCCTTCGTCAAGCGGGTGCGCCAGGACAAGACTTTCGACGCCGCCGAGCCGCTCGCGGCGCAGATGGTCGCCGACTGCCAGCGCGCCCGCCAGATCCTCGCCGCCGCCCGCGCCGGCGACGGCATCGCCCAGCCGATGTCCACCCCGCCCGCGGCCTGACCGCCGGCCACCGACGCGAAAGTCCCGACGATGAGCGCCGATTACCGCTCGACCGTTTTCCTGCCCCGCACCGAGCTGCCGATGAAGGCGCGGCTGCCCCAGCGCGAGCCCGAGATCCTGGCCCGCTGGAAGCGCCTCGACCTCTACCGCCGCCTGCGCGAGGCGGCGCGCGGGCGCGAAAAGTTCATCCTCCACGACGGCCCGCCCTACGCCAACGGCCACATCCACATCGGCACCGCGCTCAACAAGATCCTCAAGGACGTGGTCACGCGTTCGCAGCAGATGCTCGGCAAGGACGCGAACTACGTGCCGGGCTGGGACTGCCACGGCCTGCCGATCGAGTGGCAGATCGAGCAGCAATACCGCGCCGAGGGCCGCGACAAGGACGCCGTGCCGATCAGCCAGTTCCGCAACGAGTGCCGCGCCTTCGCCGAGCGCTGGATCGCGGTGCAGTCGGAGGAATTCCAGCGCCTCGGCGTGGTCGGCGACTGGGACAACCCCTACACCACCATGACCCATGCCGCCGAGGCGCGGATCGTGCGCGAGCTCGGCCGCTTCGTCGTCGATGGCGGGCTCTACAAGGGGGCCAAGCCGGTGCTGTGGTCGGTGGTCGAGAAGACCGCGCTCGCCGAGGCCGAGGTCGAGTACCACGACCACACCTCGACCACGATCTACGTCCGCTTCCCGGTTGTGTCTGCGAACCACGCCCCGCTTGAAGGCGCCAGCGTCGTCATCTGGACGACGACGCCGTGGACCATTCCCGGCAACCGCGCCATCGCTTACGGACAGGACTTTAACTACACCGTCATCGACGTCAAAGGAGTTGCCGAAGGCAGCTTGGCTCGGCCCGAGGAGTACCTGGTGATTGCCGCCGATCTGGTCGCTCAGACGATGAAGGAGCTCGGGGTCACCGACTACTCTGAGACGGTAACGTTGCCCGCCGCCGATCTGGCGGGCACGATCTGCCGCCATCCCTTGCGCGGCCAGGGTTACGACTTCGACGTGCCGCTGCTGCCGGCGCCGCACGTGACCCTCGAGCAGGGCACCGGGCTGGTCCATATCGCCCCCGGCCACGGCGCCGAGGACTTCGAGGTCGGCGTCAAGCATGGCCTCGAGGTGCCCGAGACCGTCGATGGCGACGGCAAGTTCGTCGACGGCGTGCCGCTGTTCAAGGGTCTGCACGTGTTCAAGGCCGACGGGCCGGTCGCCGACGCCCTGGCCGCCGCCGGCGGCCTGCTGGCGCGCGGCAGGCTCGTCCACAGCTACCCGCACTCGTGGCGCTCGAAGGCGCCGCTGATCTTCCGCAACACGCCGCAGTGGTTCATCAGCATGAGCGCCAACGGCCTGCGCGACAAGGCGCTGGCGGCGATCGACGAGACCCGCTGGGTGCCGCCGGCCGGGCGCAACCGCATCCGCGCCATGATCGAGACCCGGCCCGATTGGGTGGTCTCGCGCCAGCGCGCCTGGGGCGTGCCGATCGCCGTGTTCGTGCACAAGGAGACGGGCGAGCCGTTGCGCGACCAGGCCGTGATCGACCGCATCGCCGACGCCGTCGAGGCCGAGGGCAGCGACGTGTGGTTCACATCCGAGCCCCAGCGCTTTCTCGGCCCCGATTACGACGCCGCCGACTACGACAAGGTCGACGACATCGTCGACGTGTGGTTCGAAAGCGGCGCCACGCATGCCTTCGTGCTCGAGGCGCGCGACGACCTCGAATGGCCCGCCTCGCTCTATCTCGAGGGTACCGACCAGCACCGCGGCTGGTTCCACTCGTCGCTGCTCGAATCGTGCGCCACCCGCGGCCGCGCGCCGTACCGGGCGGTGCTGACCCACGGCTTCGTGCTCGACGGCGAGGGGCGCAAGATGTCGAAGTCGCTCGGCAACGTCGTCAGCCCGGACCACGTGATCGAGCGCTACGGCGCCGACATACTGCGCGTCTGGGCGGTCGGCGCCGACTACACCGAGGACCTGCGCATCAGCGACGACATCCTCCGTCACCAGGTCGATTCGTACCGCCGCCTACGCAATACCTTGCGTTATTTGCTCGGCAATCTGGTCGGATTCGACGACGCCGAGCGGCTCGCGCACGAGGAGATGCCCGAGCTCGAGCGCTTCGTCCTGCATCGGCTCGCCGAGCTCGACGCGCTGGTGCGGCGCTGCTGCGACGACTTCGACTTCCACACCCTGTTCACCGCGCTGCACACGTTCTGCGCCAACGACCTGTCGGCCTTCTACTTCGACATCCGCAAGGACTCGCTGTACTGCGACCGCGCCGATTCGGTGCGCCGCCGGGCGGCGCGGACCGTGCTCGACGCGCTGTTCTCGTGCCTGACCGCCTGGCTCGCCCCGATCCTGTGCTTCACCGCCGAGGAGGCCTGGCTGACGCGCTTTCCCGACGCCGACGGCAGCGTCCATTTGCGCCTGTTCCCCGAGGTGCCGGCGTCGTGGCGCGACGACGCCCTGGCGCGCAAGTGGGCCACGGTGCGGCGCCTGCGCCGGGTCGTCACCGGCGCGCTCGAGGTCGAGCGCCGCGACAAGCGCATCGGCTCGAGCCTCGAGGCGCACCCGACGGTGTATGCCGGCGCCGACGAGGCGGCGGCGATCGACGGCATCGACCTTGCCGAGATCGCCATCACCTCGGCGGCGACGCTCGTCGAGGGCGTGCCGCCGGCCGGCGCCTTCGCGCTCGACGAGGTGCCCGGGATCGCCGTGGTCAGCGGCCTCGCCGAGGGCCGCAAGTGCGCGCGGTGTTGGCGGGTCCTGCCCGACGTGGGCGCCGTGGACGACGCGTCCGACGCGGGCGCCGCGCCCGGCGCGTCCGACGTGTCCGACGTGTCCGACCTGGGCGACCTGTGCGGCCGCTGCGTCGACGCCGTGGCGGCGCACGCCGTGGCCGAGGCCGGCTGAGCGGCGGCGGTGCTGCGCCTCGGCCTTGCCGTCGCGGTTGTCGTCGCGGCGGCCGATCAGCTGGTCAAGTGGTGGGCGGTCCCGGCGCTGGCCGCGTTGCCCCGCGGCGTCGAGGTGCTGCCCTTCTTCAACGTGGTGTTGGTTTGGAACCGGGGCGTCAGCTTCGGCCTGCTCGGCGGCGCGGCGTTGCCGCCGTGGTTGCTGGCGGCGCTCGCCGGGCTGGTCTCGGCCGGCCTGACGGTGTGGCTCGCCCGTGTCAACGGGCGCTGGCCGGCCCTCGGCATCGGCCTGGTCATCGGCGGCGCGCTGGGCAACATCACCGACCGGCTGCGTTTCGGCGCGGTCGCCGACTTCCTGGACTTCCATCTCGGCGTCTACCATTGGCCGGCGTTCAACGTGGCCGACGCCTCGATCTCGGTGGGCCTGGCGGTGTTGGTGATCGATTCCTTGCTCATTCGCCGAGAAAATCGTAAATAACACCCATGAGTGCGTTTCGCGACAGACCGGTTCGCGCTGGGGTCATGTTCGGCTGTGTGGTTGCGCTCGGCCTCACCCTGGCGGCGTGTGAAGGGCTCAAGGATTCGCTTGGCTGGACCAAGCAGTCGCCGGACGAGTTCGTGGTGGTGACGCGCGCGCCGCTTACCCTGCCGCCCGACTTCACCCTCAGGCCGCCGGCGCCGGGGGCGCACCGACCGCAGCGCAAGACCGCCCAGGAACAGGCAAAGGCGTCGCTGTACGGCGCGAAACCCCAGGCGCCGGTGGCCGTCGTCGCCGCGCCCTCGAAAGGAGAGCAGGCCCTGCTTGAGCGCGCCAACGCGGCGAAGGTCCGGCCCGGCGTCCGCCTCATCCTCGAAGAGGAAAAGGCGCTCGAGGCGCAAGCGAACGAAGCCCTCGTCGATACCCTGGTATTCTGGCAGGCGACCCAACCGCCCGGCGCCGTTCCCGATGCGTCCCAGGCGGCGCAGCGTCCCGAGCAGGCGCGCGCCGAAGGCGAATCGCTGGTCACAGGCGAAACGGCGGTCATCGAGCGTCGCGAAAAGACGATCTTCGACATCATTTTCTAGGCCAGGCGATGCACGCAGACGGCACGGTGCAGCCATCCCGCCGGGGCGCCGCGGAGCCAGGCGCGCCGCGGCCAGACCCGCGGCCGGCCCGGCGGCCAGACCGGGGTTCGGGGCCGTGAGCGGCGGCCCGGGAAGGGCCGTTTTGGCGTCGGCGATTCGCGGCCTGTGGGTCGCGGCGGTGGCCGTGGTCTCGGCCGCGGCGCCGGCGCCGGCGGCGGTGTTCAACCCAGAGACGTTCACCCTCGAGAACGGCATGCAGGTGGTCGTGGTTCCCAACCACCGCGTGCCCGTGGTCGTCCACACGGTATGGTACCGCGTCGGCTCGGCCGACGACCCCGTGGGCAAATCGGGCCTCGCGCATTTCCTCGAGCACTTGATGTTCAAGGGCACCAAGACCGCTGCGCCCGGCGAGTTCTCGAGAATCATCGCGCGCAACGGCGGCAACGAGAATGCGTTCACCAGCCAGGACTACACCGGCTACTACCAGAAGGTGGCGCGCGACCGCCTCGAGCTGGTGATGAAGCTCGAGGCCGACCGCATGGTCAACCTCGACCTCGCCGACGCGGTCGTGCTGCCCGAGCGCGACGTGATCCTCGAGGAGCGGCGCTCGCGCACCGACAACGAGCCGGGTGCGCTTCTCGGCGAGCAGATCAGAGCGGCGCAGTACCTCGCGCACCCCTACGGCGTGCCGATCATTGGCTGGGAGCACGAGATCCGCGCGCTAACCACCGAGCAGGCGCTAGCGTTCTACCGCCGTCACTACGCCCCCAACAACGCCATCCTGGTCGTCGCCGGCGACATCACGGCGGCCGAGCTGAGGCCGCTGGCCGAGACTTACTACGGGGCGATCGCGCGCCGCGAGATCGCGCCTCGGGCGCGGCCGCAGGAGCCGCCGCAGCGCGCCGCGCGGCGGCTCGAGATGCGCGATGCGCGCGTGCGCCAGGCCGAGTGGAACCGCAGCTATCTCGCGCCCAGCCAGACCGCCGGCGCCAGCGAGCACGCCTTTCCCTTGCAGGTGCTGGCCGAAATCCTGGGCGGCAGCACGACCAGCCGGCTTTATCGCGCGCTCGTCGTCGAGCGCAAGGTCGCGGCGTCGGCCGGCGCCTGGTACGACGACGTGAGCCTCGACCTTACCCGGTTCGGCGTCTACGCGACGCCCTCGCCCGGCGTCGACGTGGCCGCCCTCGAGACGGCGGTCGACGGCGAGATCGACCGCCTTCTCGCGGACGGCGTCGCGGCCGAGGAGGTCGAGCGCATCAAGCGGCGCATGATCGCCAGTACGACCTACGCCCGCGACAGCCTTTACGTCGCGGCGCGGGCGTTCGGCTCGGCGCTCACCGCCGGGCTCACGGTCGAGGACGTCGAGGCGTGGCCCGATCGCATCGCGGCGGTGACCGCCGAGCAGGTGAACGCCGCGGCGCGCGCGGTGCTCAGGCCGGAGACCTCGGTCACCGGCGTGCTTCTGCCCGAGGAGGCGGGCTGAAGGTGGCAGGAAGGCGAGGCCTCGTTTGGCGAGTGACGGCCACCCGGCGCGGCGTCGCGCCGGCGCTGGCGGCGGCGTTTCTCTCGGCCGCGGCGCTTCTCTCGGCCGCGGCGCCGGCGGCCGCGACCGAGATCACCCGGGTGGTCAGCCCGGGCGGCGTCGAGGCCTGGCTCGTCGAGGCGCACGCGATCCCCATCCTGTCGGTCAAGATCGCCTTCCGCGGCGGCGCGGCGCTCGACCCCGACGGCAAGGAAGGGCTCGCCAACATGGTTTCGGGCCTGTTGGACGAAGGCGCCGGCGCGCTCGACTCGCAGGCCTTCCAGGAGCGGCTCGAGGATCACGCCATCCACCTCGGCTTCAGCGCCCGGCTCGACACCTTCACCGCCAGCCTCAAGACGCTGAGCGAGAACACCGATACGGCCTTCGAGATGCTGCGCCTGGCGCTGACCGAGCCGCGCTTCGATCCCGAGCCGGTCGAGCGCGTGCGCCGCCAGATCGAGGTGGGGCTCAAGCGCCTCGCCGAGGACCCCGACGACATCGCGCGGCGAACCTGGTTCGAGGCCGCCTTCCCCGGCCACCCCTACGGCCGCCCGGTCGAAGGCACGCCCGCGAGCCTCGCCCGCATCTCGATCGACGACCTCGGCGCCTTTGCCAGAGCGAACCTCGCGCGCGACCGCCTCTTCATCGGGGTGGCCGGCGACATCACGCCCGAACGGCTCGGGCCGCTGCTCGACGCCACCTTCGGCGGCCTGCCGCAAGCCGGCGCCGACCGGGCGCTCGCCGAGGCAGAGCCGGCGGCGCCGGGCCGGCTGATCGTCGTCGAGCGCGACATACCGCAGAGCATCGTCGTGTTCGGCACCCGGGGCCTGGCCCGCAAACACCCCGACTTCTACGCCGCCTACGTGATGAACCATATTCTCGGCGGCGGCTTCACCTCGCGGCTCAAGGAAGAGGTGCGCGAAAAGCGCGGCCTCGCGTACGGGGTCTACAGCTACCTCTCGCCGTACGACCACGCGGCGCTGTACCTCGGCGGGGTCGCCACCGAGAACGCGCGCATCGCCGAGACGCTCGAGATCATCCGCGCCGAGTTCGCCCGCATGCGCGACAACGGCGTCACCGCCGCGGAGATCGCCGACGCCAAGACCTACCTTACGGGCTCGTTCCCGCTCAGGCTCGATACCAACGACAAGATCGCGCGCATGCTCGTCGGCATCCAGCTCGACGGCCTGGGCATCGACTACATCGAGCGGCGCAACGGCTACATCGAGGCGGTGACGCTCGACGACGTCACCCGCGTCGCGGCGACGCTGTTGAACCCCCAGGCGTTCGAGGTCGTCATCGTCGGCAAGCCGGAGGGGATCGAGCCGACGAACTAGCGCCTCAAACGAGCGCCTGAAACGAGCGCCTCAAACGAGCGCCTCAAACGAGCGCCTGAAACGAGCGCCTCAAACGAGCGCCTCAAACGAGCGCCTGAAACGAGCGCCTGAAACGAGCGCCTGAAACGAGCGCTTGACCGGCGCTCGCGGGGAGCGCAGTTTCTGCTATGTTCGCGAACGAGGGGGGCCCGGCCGAGATGGCGGCGGTCGCGGGGGCCGATGGGCTCTATCGCCAGGATACCGACGCCTGCTTCGCCTCGCGGATCGGCGCCGGGGGCTTGAGCGACGCCGCCTTCGCCGCGGCGCTCGCCGAGGCCGACCCGGTGCTCGCCTCGTTGCGCGCGCGTCACGCCGACGCCAGCCTGCCGCTCTTGCGCCTGCCGCAACTCACCGACGACCTCGAGGCGCTGGCCGAGGTCGCGAAGCGGCTGCGCGGCCGCTTCGACCACGTCGTGGTGCTCGGCACCGGGGGCTCGAGCCTCGGCGGCCAAACGCTCCTGGCGCTCGCCGACAGCGGGTTCTCGCGGCCCCGCGGGACGCCCAAGCTTCACTTCATGGACAACATCGACCCCCATACCCTGGCGGCGCTGTTGCGCGGCCTCGACCTGCGCGGCACCGGCTTCCTGGTCATCACCAAGTCGGGCAGCACGGCCGAGACGCTCGCCCAGATGCTGGTTTGCCTCGACGCCGTGCGCGGCGTGGCGGGCGACGGCGGCGTCGGGCGGCACTTCACCGTGATCACCCAGCCGGGAGCGTCGCCGCTGCGCCGCCTATGTCGGCGCTGGCGTCTCGAGACCCTCGACCACGATCCCGACCTCGGCGGCCGCTACGCGGTGCTGTCGCTCGTCGGGCTGCTGCCGGCGATGGTCGCGGGGCTCGACCCGGCGGCGCTGCGCGAGGGCGCCCAGGCGGTGCTCGGCGCCACCCTCGCCGCCGGCGACGCGCGCCGCGCCGAGCCCGCGGTCGGCGCGGCGCTGGCGATCGGGCTGTTGCGCGAACGCCGAGTCACGACCACCGTCATGATGCCCTATGCCGACCGGCTGGCGCCGTTCGCCTTGTGGTTCCGCCAGCTGTGGGCCGAGAGCCTGGGCAAGGACGGCGCCGGCACGACGCCGATCCGCGCCATCGGCGCCACCGACCAGCACAGCCAGCTCCAGCTCTACCTCGACGGCCCGCGCGACAAGATGTTCACGCTCGTCACCGTCGACTACGCCGGGTCCGGCCCGCGCATCGCCGACGACCTCGCCGACGACGATGAGCTCGCGTACCTGCGCGGCAAGACGGTGGGCGACCTGATCGACGCCGAGGCGCGCGCCACCGCCGACACGCTCGCGCGCAACGGCCGGCCGGTGCGCGTCTTCCGCCTCGGGCGCCTCGACGAACGGGCGCTCGGCGCGCTGCTCATGCACTTCATGCTCGAGACCATCGTCGCCGCCGGGCTGCTGGGCGTGAACCCGTTCGACCAGCCGGCGGTCGAGGAGGGCAAGGCGCTCGCGCGCGCCTACCTCGCCGGCGAGCGGCCGCCCAGTGAGGCAAGCAGCGCGGCAAGCGGTGAGGCAAGCGGTGACGCAACGCCATGACCATCCGCATCCTGCCGCCCGCCACCGTCAACCTCATCGCCGCCGGCGAGGTGCTCGAACGCCCCGCCGCGGCGGTCAAGGAGTTGGTCGAGAACGCCATCGACGCCGGCGCGCGCCGCATCGACGTGACGATGGACGGCGGCGGGCGGACGCGCATCGTCGTCGCCGACGACGGCCACGGCATGAGCCGCGACGAGCTCGCGCTCGCGGTCGAGCGCCACGCCACCTCGAAGCTGCCCGACGACGACCTGCTGCGCATCGCCCAGCTCGGCTTCCGCGGCGAGGCGCTGCCGGCGATCGGCGCGGTGAGCCGCATGACTCTCGCCAGCCGGGCCAAGGGCGCGTCCGAGGCCT
>JADFMW010000098.1 GCA_022563655.1 Pseudomonadota bacterium | reverse complement strand
GCCCGGCGAGCCGGGCGAACAGGTAGATGAACGAGCCGTAGAAGAACGGGTCGCCCTCGCACAGCACGGCGACGTCGCGGCCGGCGTCGAGGTGGGCTGCGGCCTCGCGCGCGGCGCGGTCGTAGACCTCCGCGGACGGGAAGCGCGCGGCATCCAGGGGCATCCTGATCGCGAACTCGGTCTGGCCGCCGGGCAGGTGCGGCGCGGCGATGGCGCGCGCGCGGCTCTCGCCATGCTCGGGCGCCGGGTAGAAGAGCACCGGACAGGCGCGCAGCAGGTTGAGCGCCTTGAGCGTGATCAGCTCCGGATCGCCAGGGCCGACGCCGAGACCGTAGAGCGTGCCGGGGGGGCTCATCGCTTCACTGTCGAGAACTGCGTCACCGTCATCGCCGGCCGCCATCCGTGATGGGCGCCGAGCATCTCCAGGCGGGAGACCGAAAGCCGCGTCATCTCGCCGCCGACCCGTTCGCGCCAGCGGGCGAGGACCGCTTCCCCTTCCACGGTGACGGCGTTGGCGACCAGCCGGCCGCCGGCGGCGAGCGCGTCCCAGCAGGCCTCGACGAGGCCGGGCGCGGCGAGCCCGCCGCCGACGAACACGGCGTCGGGCGCCTCGAGCCCCGCCAGCGCCGCCGGCGCCGGGCCGCTCACGACCTCGAGTTGGGGAACGCCGAGAGCGGCGGCGTTGCTGGCGATGAAGGCGCACCGCTCGGGGTTCCGCTCGACGGCGACGGCGCGGGCGCCGCGCGCCGCGCGCAGCCATTCGATGGCGATCGAGCCGCACCCGGCGCCCACGTCCCACAGCAGCCGCCCGGGGAGCGGCGCCAGCGCCGCCAGGGTCGCCGCCCGCACCTCGCGCTTGGTGAGCTGGCCGTCGTTGAGATAGGCGTCGTCGGGCAGGCCCGGCGCGCGCGCATAGACCCTCGCGTCGGCTCCGGCGCGGCACTCGACGGCGATGGTATTGAACTCGGCGGCGCGGCGCGCCCGCCACCGTGCGGCCGTGCCCTCGATGCGCCGCTCCTTGGCGCCGCCCATGCGTTCGAGCACGACGATCCGGCTGTCGCCGTACCCGGCCTCGCGCAACAGCGCCGCCACCTGGCGCGGGCTGTCGCCGTCGTTGGCGAGCAGGACGAGCCGGGCGCCGGGCGCGAGGCAGGCGCGCACGAGGTCGAGAGGGCGGCCGTGCACGGTGAGGGTCTCGACCTCGCCGAGCGGCCAGCCGAGACGGGCGCAGGCCAGCGAGTACGCCGAGACGCCGGGGACGATCGTCATCTCGGCCGGCGGCACGCGCTGGGCCAGCGTCACGCCGATGCCGTGCCACATCGGATCGCCGGTGGCGAGCACGCAGACGCGCCGGCCGCGCCGCGCCACGATCTCGGCCACCGTGTCGGTAAGCGGGCTGGCCCAGGTGAGCCGCTCGGCGGAGTGGTTGGCGGGCACCAAGGCGAGGTGGCGGGCGCCGCCGACCAGCGTCTCGGCGCCCTCGATCAGGCGGCGCGCAACGGGGCTTACGCCGTCAAGCCCGTCCTCGCCGAGGCCGACGATCGAGAGCCACGGGGTCATCGGCCGTCTCCCGCCGCCAGCGCGTTGACCGTGGCCGCGGCGAGGGCGCTGCCGCCGCGGCGCCCGCGCAACGCGATGTAAGCGACGTCGAAACCGCCCTCGATCAGCGCCTCCTTCGCCTCGGCGGCGCCGACGAAGCCCACCGGCATGGCGACGACCAGCGCCGGCCGGGGCGCGCCCTCTTCGAGCAGCTCGAGCAGGCGGTAGAGCGCGGTCGGCGCGTTGCCCACCGCGACCACCGCGCCGGCGAGCGCGTCGCGCCACGACTCGACCGCCGTGGCCGCGCGCGTGATGCCCTGGCGCGCCGCCCGCTCGGCGACCCCCGGCGCGTTGAGTCTGCACACGACCGGGTTCGCCGCCGGCAGCGCCTCGCGGACGACGCCATGGGCGACCATCTCGGTGTCCACCAGCACGGTGGCGCCGGCGCGCAACGCCTCCCGGCCCGCGTCTCCGGCGCCGGGCGAGAAGGCGAGGTCGGCGATTACCTCGGGCATGCCGCTGGCGTGCACCAGCCTGAGCGCCACTTCGACGAGGTCGCCGGGGATGCCGCCGAGGTCGGTCTCACGCCGCGCCAGCGCGCGCGAGGCGCGGTGGATCTCGGCCGCATCGCTGAGGTAGTTCCGGCGGACCATGCGCCGCTTGTCAGGACGACGCGGCGGCGCCGCCGCGGGCCGTCCCCGGCTCGTCGCCGCTTTCGTCTCCCCCGCCCGTGGAGTGGTGCCCCGTGGAGTGGTGATCGTGGCCGTGGCGGTGATGCGCGTGGCCATGCGCGGGGCCGGTGCCGATGCCCTCGACGTGGTGGTGGTGGCTCGCCTGCGGGGCGCCGACGTCGCCTTCGAAGCCGATCATTTGTTCGCGGTACTTGCACATCTGGCAGTTCATAAGGTTCTGGCCCGTTTGGATCTCGCTTACCCGGTCGACGAAGGTGTCGAACACGAGCGGGTGATCGTTGAGGTAGCCGGCCTTGACGAACTCGACCTCGGGATGGCGCGCCGCGGCTTCGTCGGCATGGCTGTAGATGCGCTTCACCAGCACCCCGGTAAACAGGAAGTACGGGAATACGATGATGCGCTTGAAGCCGAGCCGGGTGACCCGTTCGAACGCTTCGTCGGTACGCGGGAAGGTGACGCCCGAGTAGCACACCTCGGCCCAGCCGAAACCCATCCCCTCCCACAGCAAGCGGGCGACCTTGGCGACGTTGGAGTTGGCGTCGGGGTCCGAGGCGCCGCGCCCGACGACGACGAGACACGTCTCGCTCCGCCCGAAAGCCCCGCCGGCCCGCGCCTCGGCCTCTTCGATGCGGTCGCGCGCGGCGCGCAGCAGCTTGAGATCGACGGCGAGCTCGCGGCCGTAGTGAACGGTCACCCCGGGGTGCTCGGCGGCGTAGCGGTTGAGCACCGAGGGAATGTCGTTTTTCGCGTGGCCGGCGGCGAAGAGCATGCCCGGAACGGCCAGGATGCGGGTCGCGCCGGCGCGCCGCAGCTTATCGAGCCCCTGGCGGATGATCGGCCGGGCGAACTCCAGGAAGCCGTGGGCCAGCTGCAACCGGGGGAAGCGCTCGGCGAGGCCGCGCACCAGCACCTCGAACTCGCGAACCGCATCCTCGTCGCGGCTGCCGTGGCCGCACACCATCACCATCGTCTTGTCCATGAGCCTGATCCCTCGCCTCTCTCGTTGCTCCGCCGCTCTCTCGCCGCTTCGGCAATTGACGCGCACCGCCGCGCAACCCATGCTCGCGCCATGCCCAGCCACACCGTATTCGCCGCCGGGCCGGCGCCGCTGATCCTGCTACTGCTCGCGCTGTTGCTCGACGCTTACATCGGCGACCCGCCAGGCCTCTGGCGCGTGGCGCCGCACCCGGTGGCGCTGATGGGCCGCGCGGTCGCCGGCCTCGAGCGGCGGCTCAACCGCGAGAGCCGTGGCGAGGCCGACCGGCGCGTGCGCGGCGTGCTTGTCGTGCTGTTCCTGACCGCGGCGGGCGCGGCGGTCGGCTGGGCCATCAGCCGCACGGCTCGCGCCGTGCCCTTCGGGTGGTTGGCTGAGCTCGCCCTGGTGATGACCCTGGTCGCCCAGCGCAGCCTGTATAGGCACGTGGGCGCGGTCGCCCGCGCGCTGGAGGAGGGCGGGCTGGCGGAGGGGCGCCGCGCGGTCGCCCACATCGTCGGCCGCAACCCCGCCAACCTCGATCGATACGGCGTCGCCCGCGGCGCCATCGAGAGCTGCGCCGAGAACCTCGCCGACGGGGTGATCGGGCCGGTGTTCTGGTACGTGCTGCTTGGCCTGCCGGGGCTCGTCGCCAGCAAGATGGTCAACACCCTGGACAGCATGATCGGCCACCGCTCGCCGCGCTACCGCGCCTTCGGCGCCGCCGCGGCGCGGCTCGACGACGCCGTCAATTTCGTGCCGGCGCGGCTGAGCGGCGCGATCGTCGCGCTGGCCGCGGCGCTCGTGCCCCGGGCGAACCCCGTCGCGGCGGCGCGGACGATGCTGCGCGACGCGGGCAAGCACCGCTCGCTCAACGCCGGCTGGCCCGAGGCGGCGATGGCCGGCGCCCTCGGCCTCGCGCTCGCCGGGCCGCGGCGCTACGGCGACGCCGTGGTCAAGGACGCCTGGCTGGGCGACGGTCGCGCGCGCGCGACGCCCGGCGACATCCGCCGGGCGCTCTATTTGTTCGTGGTGGCGTGCCTCATCAACATCGGCCTCGTGGCCGCGCTCGCGGTCGCGAAGCACGGGCTCTCCTAGCGCCTCAGGCGCCATCGGCGATCTCCAGCAGGCGGTCGAGGTCGAGGCGGGCGGCGAGGACCCCGGCGATCGCGTCGAGCGCCGCCTCGACCTCGTGCTCGTAAGCGATGCCGCTCTCCGCCCGTGTCTTGAGGCGGCTCAGGAACGCGTGGCGGAAGCCATCGGCGGCGAACAGCCCGTGGACATAAGAGCCCTGCACGCGCCCGTCGGCCGAGCGGGCTCCTTCGGCGCGGCCGCCGAGGTCGAGCATCGGCCGGGCGCGGTCGGGCCCGTCGGTCACCCCCATGTGCATCTCGTATCCGCGCACCGGCGCGCCGCTCAGCGCACACGCGCCCGTGACGGCGGCAAGCCGCTTGCCCGGTGCGATCTCGGTGCGGACGGCCAACAGGCCCAGCCCGGCGGCCTCGCCCGGCGCGCCCTCGACGCCGCCGGGGTCGGCGATGCGCTCGCCCAGCATCTGGTAGCCGCCGCACAGGCCGAGCACCCAGCCGCCGCGGCGCGCATGGGCCGCGAGGTCGATGTCCCAGCCCTCGGCGCGCAGAAAAGCGAGGTCGGCGAGCGTCGATTTGCTGCCGGGCAGCAGCACCAGATCGGCGTCGCCGGGCAGCGCCCGCCCGGGCTCGACGAGGTCGAGCGCAACGTCGGGCTCGGCCGCGAGCGGGTCGAGGTCGTCGAAATTGGCGATGCGCGCGAAGCGCGGCACGGCGATCTTGATCGCCCGGCCGCGGCCGGCTACGGCCGCGGGGAAGCTGTCGAGCGCCACCGAGTCCTCGGCCGGCAGGCGCCTGGCCTCGGCGAGAAACGGCACGAGGCCGAGGCTCGCAAGCCCGGTGCGCGCGCCAAGCGCCTCGATCGCCCCGTCGAACAGCCGCTCGTCGCCGCGGAACTTGTTGACGAGGTAGCCCTTCAAGAGCGCCCGCTCGTCCGGCTCGAGCAGCTCCCAGGTGCCGACGATGGCGGCGATGGCGCCGCCGCGGTCGATGTCGGCGACCAGCACGACCGGCACTCCCGCGGCCTTGGCGAAGCCCATGTTGGCGATATCGCCGTCGCGCAGGTTGACCTCCGCCGGGCTGCCGGCGCCCTCGACAAGAATCAGATCGGCGCCGCGGCCGAGGCGGGCGAAGCTTTCCAGCACCTTGGGAAGCAGCCGGGGCTTGAGGGCGTGGTAGTCGCGCGCCGCCACGGTGGTCGTGACGCGCCCCTGCACGACGACCTGGGCGCCGACCTCCGACTGCGGCTTCAAGAGCACCGGGTTCATGTCGACCGACGGGGCGACGCCGCAGGCGCGGGCCTGCAGCGCCTGGGCGCGGCCGATCTCGCCGCCGTCGGCGGTCACGGCGGCGTTGTTCGACATGTTCTGCGGCTTGAAGGGGCGCACGGCGAGGCCGCGCCGCGCGTAGGCGCGCGCCAGCCCGGCCACGAGCAGCGACTTGCCGACGTGCGAGCCGACGCCCTGCAGCATCAGCGCGGCTGGGCGATGGCGCCTATTTCTTGCCAAGGGCCGCCCTCAACGCGTCGGCGTCGGGGTTGCGAACCTCGCCGTGGAGAACGATGCCGCGCGCCGTGATCGACTTGCCGTAGTACGTCTCGTTGGCCTCGTCGTCCGGCACCACCACCGCGCCTTCGAAGGAGATGCCGCCGAACAGCCCCTTGGTGTGCGCGAAGGAATAGATGTCGACGTCGATGTTGAACGTCATCCCCGCCTCGACGCCCGCGCCGATGGGTCCGGCGGCGATGCTGGCGTCGACGCCCAGGGTGACCTTGTCGGACATCAGCTTCTCGAGCCCGCCTTCGGTCATGACAACGAATGCCACCTCCGCGACCTGCGCGCCGATCTGCAGGCCGAAGCTCCCCGCCCCCATGGTGTAGAAAGCGGGCTGGCTCCAATGGCCGGTCTCGGTATCGCGCACGAGCAGTACGCCGGAGCCCCCTTCACCGCCGAAGATAAACCCGATCTTGATCAGCTCGGGCATGATGAGCACGGCCTTCGCCTCGGCGAGAAGCCGGGGGAAAGCCGAGAACTTGCTATCGTCGCGCAGCGCGTCGACGGCCAGGCGCGCCTTGTCGACCAGCGTTTGTTCCTTGGTGGTGGCGAACGCCTGCGCACCGAGGCTCATCACCGCCGCCAGCGCAAGCCACGCCGGCAGCCGACGAAACATCGCTGTCATGGTTCCAATCTCCCAGTTGCGGTTCAGAATTCGACCCCGACCTGGGCCTTGACGCCCGAACGGAAGGGGTGCTTGACCATGGTCATCTCGGTCACAAGATCGGCGATCTCGATCAGCTCGGGCTTGGCGTTGCGCCCGGTGACGACGACATGCAGATCGGCACGCTTGTTCTTGAGCGCCTCGATCACCTCGTCCAGCGGCAGATAGCCATAACGCAGCACGATATTCAACTCATCGGCAATCACCAGCCGATAACTTTCGTCGGCCATCAACTCCTTCAGCATCTCCCAAGCGCGGCGCGCGGCGGCGATGTCGCGGGCGCGGTCCTGGGTATCCCAGGTGAAGCCCTCGCCCATCGTCCGCATGGTGACGAGCTCGGGGAAGGCGTCGAACACCCGGCGCTCGCCGCTCTCCCAGACGCCCTTGACGAACTGCACGAGGCCCACCCGCATGTCGTGGCCGATGCAGCGCATGGCCAGGCCGAACGCGGCCGTCGACTTGCCCTTGCCCTTGCCGGTATGGACGATGATGAGGCCGCGTTCCTCGGTCTTGGTGGCGAGGATCTTGTCCCGCGCCGCCTTCCGCTTGCGCATCTTCTCGGCGTGGCGCCGGTTGATCTCGGCTTCGCTCTCTGGGCTCATGCCACGTCCTGGTGGCGCTCGCCGGCGATCTCGGCGAGCGTCGGGTAGGCGATGTTGGCGCGCGGCCGCCACAGGCCGCGGTCCTGCGCCTCGATGAGGCGCCGCGCGATGTCGCCCAGCGCCGCCGGGTTGTGCTCGGCGAAGAACGCGCGGACCTTCGGATCCTGGACGTAGGCCTCGAAGACCGCGTCGAAGTGGTGATCGCCGACCGCGTGCGCGGTGGCCGCGAAGGCGAACAGGTAATCGACCGTCGCCGCCATCTCGAACGCTCCCTTATAGCCGTGGCGCATGACGCCGGCGATCCACTTCGGGTTGACCACGCGGGCCCTCACGACGCGCGCCACTTCGTCGGCTAGCGTGCGCACCTTGGGGCTTTCGGGCCGCGAGTGGTCGTTGTGGTAGATCGCCGGCTGCCTGCCCGAGGCATGGCGCACCGCCGCCGCGAGCCCGCCCTCGAACTGATAGTAATCGTCGCTGTCGAGAATGTCGTGCTCGCGGTTGTCCTGGTTGTGCACCACCGCCTCGATCGCGCCCAGGCGGCGTTCGAACAGGGCGTGCTCGGCGGCGCCGTGGACGCCCGCGCCGTAGGCGTAGCCGCCCCACGCCAGGTAGGCGCGGGCGAGGTCGGCGTCGGTCTCCCAGCCGCTCTCGTCGAGCAACGCCTGCAGCCCGGCGCCGTAGGCCCCCGGCTTCGAGCCGAAGACGCGAAAGCCGGCGCGCCGTCTGGCTTCGTCCTCGGGCGCGCCGGCGGCGACCAGCGCTTGGGTCTCGGTCCGCACCCGCGCGGCGAGGGGGTTGACGGCCTCGGGCTCGTCGAGGGCGGCGACGGCGCGGGCGGCCGAGTCGACGAGGTCGATCAGGTTCGGGAACGCGTCGCGGAAGAATCCGGAAACGCGCAAGGTGACGTCGACCCGCGGCCGGTCGAGCGTCGCCTGCGGCAAGATCTCGAAGCCGGTCACGCGCCGCGACGCCTGGTCCCACGTGGGGCGCACGCCCATCAGCGCCAGCGCCTGCGCGATGTCGTCGCCGCCGGTGCGCATATTCGCGGTGCCCCAGGCGCTGAGCGCCATCGTCCGCGGCCACTCGCCGTGCTCCTGCATGTGGTGCTCGACGAGCAGGGCGGCCGACTTCCAGCCGAGCAGCCAAGCCGCCGGCGTCGGCACCGAGCGGGGGTCGACCGAGTAGAAGTTGCGCCCCGTCGGCAGCACCTCGAGCCGCCCGCGCGTCGGCGCCCCCGCGGGGCCGGGGGCAACGAAGCGGCCGTCGAGGCCGGCGCGGATGCCGTCGATCTCGGCCTTGCCGCTGGCCGTCACCGCCGGGCGCACGCGGCGCTCGACCTCGGACAGCACCGCGGCGGTGCGCGACCATTCGGGATCGGCCGCGCGTTCGCCGGCGACGAGGGCGCGGGCCAGCCCCTCGAGCCGCTCGACCGTATCGCCGTGGGTGCGCCACGGCGCCGCGCCGTCGAGCGCCGCCGGCCGCGGCCCTTGCCAGGGCCGCGCCATGTCGGTCTCCAGCGGGTCGAAGTCGAGGGCGAGGTCGGCGGCGAGCGCCCGCAGCAGCGACGCATCCCCGGGCGCCTCGGCGCCGCGCGGCACCCGCACCAGGGCGACGAGCAGGTCGGTGAGCCGGTCGCCCCGCGGCGCCTCGCCCAGCACGTGAAGGCCGTCGCGGATCTGCATCTCCTTGATCTCGCAAAGGTACCGGTCGAGCTTGACGAGCGAGCCCTCGGCATCGTCGGCGGCGGTGATGCCGCAGTCCTGATCGAGGCCGATGCGCTGGCTGAGATCGAGGATCTCGCTGCGCAGCACCTTGGTGCGGCGCGGGTCCATGCTGGCGGCCTCGTAGTATTCGTCGACCAGCAGCTCGAGGTCGCGCAGCGGCCCGTAGCTCTCGGCGCGGGTCAGGGGCGGCGTCAGGTGATCGACGATCACCGCCGCCGCGCGGCGCTTCGCCTGGGCGCCCTCGCCGGGGTCGTTGACGATGAACGGATAGACGTGCGGCAGCGGCCCCAGCGCCGCCTCGGGGAAGCACCCGGAGGAAAGCGCCAGCGCCTTGCCCGGCAGCCACTCGAGGTTGCCGTGCTTGCCGACGTGCACCACGGCGTGGGCGGCGAAGCGGGTGCGCAGCCAGGCGTAGAACGCGAGGTAGCCGTGCGGCGGCGCCAGATCGGGGGCGTGATAGGTCCGGGCCGGGTCGATGTTGTAGCCGCGCGCCGGTTGCAGCCCGATCGCCACGTTGCCGAGGCGGAAGGCCGGGATCGCGAAGACGCCGCGCTCGGGCGCGAAGAACGGGTCGCGCTCGGGCGGCCCCCAGCGGGCCGTCACGGCCTCCCGTATCGTGCCCGAAAGCCCGGCAAAGAACGCGGTGTACTCGGCGAGAGCGAGGCTCTCGCCCGCCGCGCGCGCCGCGCGCGTCGGGTGGTCGTTGGTCGGCCCGGCCTGGAGGCGGGCGATGAGGGCGGCGCCGTCGGGCGGCATGTCCTCGACCCGGTAGCCGGCGCCGGCGAGCGCGCGCAGCAGGTTCACG
>JADFMW010000097.1 GCA_022563655.1 Pseudomonadota bacterium | reverse complement strand
GCGGCCGTCATCGCGCCGGGCGGGATCGATCCGCCAGGAGAGAGCCGAAAAGCGTAGCCGCCGCTACGGTTGAGGCTCTCGACGCCGCGGGCGGCCCGCCCGGCGCGACCCTGCGGGCGGGGCAGAGACGGCGACAGGCTGCGTCAACGCGCTTGCCCGATGTGCCGCATCGCGCTGCGCACGTTTCCTGGCCTGTCGGCGTCTCTGCCCCGTGACGACCGCATCCTGGTGAGAAATGCGGGCTAGTCTTCGTCGAGGATGGAGTCGTCCATGTGCCGCGCCAGGGCCTTGGCGTAGCGGCGTGTGAGTTCCGGCATGATGGTTTCCCCGGGCGGCGGCCGCTCGAGGCCAAATACCGTGCGGGGAAAGTCCAGCGGCTCTTGCGCGGCCCAGATCTCGTCGTGCTCGCTTGGCGGCCTGATCTCGACAGGGTCGCCGACCGCGATCCAGCCGATCGGCACAGTCGCGTCGGCCGGCACCACCGTTTCGATATGGACGGTGCCGTTGATCCGCACCTCGGCGCGGGCCCCGATGCGGGCGCCGTTGAAGACCGTGGCCCCGGTCGCCAGGAACACGCAGTCCTCCACCGTGCAGCCCGCGAGGTAAGCGCGCGGGCCGACGAGGACATGGTCGCCGAGGCGTGTCGGGTGCCGGGGCGTGCCGCGCACCACCGCGTTCTCCATGATGATGCACTGCCGGCCGATGTCCACCGGCCCGCCGTCGCCCACCAGCACCGCGCCGAACAGCACCCGGCTGTCCTCGCCCACCGTCACATCGCCGCACAGCACGGCCGTCGGCGCGATGTAGGCCGAATCGTGGACGCGCGGGCGCTTGCCCTGGTGCTCGATCAGCATCTGCCCGTCAAGCCCGTTGCCAACCTCAGAGCGGCTGGCGCATGCGCTCGATCAGCCGGCGCATGAAGGCGATGCAAGCCTCGACCTGCTCGTCGTCGATGAATTCGTTGGGCTTGTGTGCTTGGGCGATGTGCCCGGGTCCGCACACCACCGCGGACATGCCCGCCTGCTGGAACAGCCCGGCCTCGGTGCCGAACGAGACCTTGCCGGCCCGGTTGCTGCCGGTGAGCGCCAAAACCAGGCGCTCGGCGGCTGTATCGGCCTCGGACACCAAGCCGACGACGCTGGCGAGCGCCTCGGTGTGGATGGCTGCGGTCTCGGCGACGGCGCGCATGCGCGGCTCGAGCGTTGCGGCGAAGGCGTTGAAACTGTCGATGATCTCGCTCGCGTCGGCCCCCGGCAGCAGGCGGTACTCCCAGCTGAAGCGACAGCGCCGCGGGATGATGTTCAGCGCCGTGCCGCCCTCGATGGTGCCGACGTGGACGGTGGTGTAGGGCGGGTCGAAGCCGCTGTCAGGCTCGGCGCGGCTCTTCATTTCATCGGCGAGCGCGGCGAGACAGCCGATCAGCTCGGCGGCGGCCATGACGGCGTTGACGCCGACGTGCGTCGCGCTCGAGTGGGCCTCGTGGCCGGTGACCGTGGTGGTGAAGGAATAGATCCCCTTGTGCGCGTTGACCGCGCGCATGCCGGTGGGCTCGCCGACGATGACCGCGGCGGGCGCGAGCCCGGCCGCCCGGAGCTGGGCGATCAGCCGATCGGCGCCGAAGCAACCCACCTCCTCGTCGTACGACAGAGCAAGGTGGACCGGCGCGGCGAGGTCGTCGCGCAGGAACTCGGGCACGAGGGCGAGCGCGATGGCGATGAAGCTCTTCATGTCGGCGCTGCCGCGGCCGTAAAAGCGGCCGTCGCGCTCGACCAGGGTGAAGGGGTCGGTATCCCACGGCTGGTCATCGACCGGCACCACGTCGGTGTGGCCGGACAGCACCACGCCGCCCGGCCGGTCCGGCCCCAGCGTCGCGAAGAGGTTTGCCTTGCGGCCGTCGTCGTCGTGGGAGAGCGCCGACTCCACGCCGTGGCCCTCGAGGTAGTCGGCGACGAAGCCGATCAGCTCCAGGTTCGAGTTGCGGCTGGTGGTGTCGAAAGCGACCAGCCGGCGGAGCATCTCGATGGGTGTGAAGATTTGGCCCGCCATCATTCCTTCGCCGGTTTGCCGGCGCGACGCGCCGCAAGATTCCCTCGGGCTTATGTCTAGCAGCAATCGCCCGCCCGGGCCACAGGCGAGGCGCCGAAGGGCTCGTCAGGCCCGCCTCGAGTCAAGCGGATTTCGGCGCCCCCGGGCGATCAGCCGAACGCCTGGGCCCGCAGCTCGGCGAGGTTGGCTTGGGGCCGGGCGCCGATATGACTGATGACCTCGGCCGCGGCGAGGCCGCCAAGGCGGGCGCAGCGGTCCAGCCCCCAGCCGCGAGTCAGGCCGTAAAGAAACCCGGCGGCGTAAAGGTCGCCGGCGCCGGTGGTGTCGATGACCTTGTCGACCGGATGGGCGTCGACGATGTGCACCTCGTCGTTGGCGACGACGACCGAGCCCTTGTCGCTGCGCGTCAACGCCGCCACCTCGCAGTGGTCGCGCACATGCTGCAACGCCGCGTCGAAATCGTCGACCCGATAGAGCGACATGATCTCCATTTGATTGGCGAACAGGATGTCGACGTGGCCGGCGACGAGGTCGAGGAACTCCTCGCGGTGGCGGTCGACGCAGAACGAGTCGGACAGGCTGAGCGCGACGCGCCGGCCGTGCGCGTGGGCGATGCGCAGGGCCTTGCGGAAGGCCCGCTTCGCCTCCGGCGGATCCCACAAATAACCCTCGAGGTAGGCGATCTCGGCGGCGGCGATAAGATCGTCGTCGACCTCGCCGGGACCAAGCTCGACGGAGGCGCCGAGGTAGGTGCTCATGGTGCGCTGGCCGTCGGGCGTCACCACGATCAGGCACCGCGCCGTGGGCGCGCCGGAGGCTGCGGCGGCCGTGTCGAAGCGCACCCCGGAGGCGCGGATGTCGTGGACGAAGACGGAGCCGAGCTGGTCGTCGCGCACCTTGCCGATGAACGCCGCGCGGCCGCCCAGCGCGGCAAGGCCGGCCAGCGTGTTGGCCGCGGACCCGCCCGAGACCTCGACCCCCGGCCCCATGCGGGCGTAGAGAAACTCGGCCCGCTCGGCGTCGACCAGGGCCATGGCGCCCTTGGTGAGTCCGTGCTCGGCGAGGAAGGCGTCGTCGGCGTGAACCAGCACGTCGACGATCGCGTTGCCGATGCCCACAACGTCGAGGGTCGTTTCCACCTTGTCGCTTCCTCCGCCCGTCCCCCACCCGTCCTCTACCGGCTCGCGCGCGGCGGCGGCGCAGTATACCCGCCGGCCATACCCCTGCAAGCCGTCTTGGCGCGACCTCTCGAAGCCGCGATTCGCGCCGCCGGGCGCGGTTCGAGGGGGCGGCCGGCGCCGCCCCCCGCCCCCATCGCGCCGCGTCGAGCCACCGCTCTCGACTCCGTTGCCGCGATGCGGCGCAGGGGCTACAAAGGGCGCCGGCCTCGCGGCGGACGGGAATGGCATGCTCTCGGCGTTTATTGCGGCCCTGCGCCAGCTCAACGACCCGGCCATCAAGCGCGTGATCTGGTGGGTGGCGCTGTGGACGGCGGCGGCCTTCGGGGCGCTCGGCTGGGGGCTGTGGGCGGTGATTGCGGGCCTCGACTTCGTATCGAGCTTCGACTTTATTCCGATCGATTGGTTGCGGGAGCTGCTGGTTTGGCTGGCTTCTCTCGTCGCCGCCGTGATCGGCGGGTTGGTCTTCTTCTTGCTCTTCTGGCTGTTGTTCGTCGCGATCGTTCAGCTCGTCAGCGGCTTCTATCTCGACCGCGTCGTCGCCGCGGTCGAGGCCCGCCACTACCCGCGCCTGGGGGCAGCGCGCTCGCTGAAGCCGTTGGCAACATTGGCTGTGACAGTGCGTTTCCTGGGCGCGCTCGTGCTGCTGAACCTGCTTGCCGCGCCGTTCTACCTGATCCCCATCGTCGGCCTCGCCGCGTTCTATCTGCTCAACGGCTACCTGCTGAGCCGCGAGTATTTCGAGCTGGCCGCGATGCACCGCCTCGACGCCCGCCAGATGCGCGCGGTGCGCCGGGACCACCGCGGCCGGCTGCTCGCCGCCGGGCTGATCATTACGCTGCTTTTTTCGCTGCCGCTGATCAATCTCGTGGCGCCCATCGTCGCCGCCGCGGCGATGGTCCACGTCAATCACGCCATGTCCGGCGCGGCGGCTCAGGCCTCCTTGGCCGGATAGGCGCACAGCTCGCGCACGGCGCAGCGCGGGCACTCGGGCCTGCGCGCCTTGCACACGTAGCGGCCGTGCAGGATGAGCCAGTGATGGGCGTGCTGGCGCCACTGCTTCGCGACCACCCTGGCAAGCCTGTCCTCGACGGCGCGCGGCGTTTTTCCGCGCGCCAGGCCGGTCCGGTTGGCGACCCGGAAGACATGCGTGTCGACGGCGATGGTCGGCTCGCCGAAGGCGCCGTTGAGCACGACGCTCGCGGTCTTGCGCCCGACGCCGGGCAAGGCTTCGAGCGCGGCGCGCGTGCCCGGCACCCGCCCGCCGTGCTTTTTCAGCAGGTCCCGGCTGAGGGCGATGATGTTGCGCGCCTTGCTGTTGTAGAGCCCGATGGTCTTGATGTAGCCGCGCAGCCGCTCCTCGCCGAGCGCGGCCATGGCGCCCGGCGTGTCGGCGGCCTTGAACAGCTCCGCCGTCGCCTTGTTGACCGATACGTCGGTCGCCTGCGCCGACAGCACCACGGCGATGAGCAGGGTATACGGGGTGTCGTGGTCGAGTTCGGTCTTGGGCGCCGGGTTGACGGCGGCGAGCCGGCGAAAGAACTGGTCGATGTCGGCGCGCTTCATGGCCGGCAACGATAGCGGCGCGGCGCGGCGCGGCAAAGGCCTATCGCGGCAAAGGCCTATCGCGGTAAAGGCCTATCGCGGCGGCGGCTCGCGCCGTATGTTGCGCTCGAAGCCCGCACAGCCGGGGAGCGGCGGTGAAGATCGACCGCATCGACCACATCGTGCTGACCGTTGGCGACGTCGCCGCGACGGTCGCCTTCTACACCCGCGTCCTGGGGATGGAGGAGGTGCGCTTCGGCGAGGGCCGCACGGCGCTGCGCTTCGGCCGCCAGAAGATCAACCTGCACCAGGCGGGCCGGGAGTTCGAGCCCAAGGCGGCCGCGCCGACGCCGGGCTCGGCCGACCTCTGTCTGATCTCGGCAACGCCCCTCGATGCGGTCCTGAGCCGTCTCGAGGCCCACGGCGTCGCGGTCGAGCTCGGGCCCGTGAAGCGCACCGGCGCCACCGGGCCGATCGAATCGCTCTACATCCGCGACCCCGACGGAAACCTGGTCGAGATTTCGACCTACTGAGCAAGCCCGGCGGCCGAGATAGCGGTTGACACCCGCCCCGCTCCACCTCATATGTGCCTTGCAGCACGGGCAAACGCCCGCGCGAGAGCGTAGCAAACAATCCCCATACATATTAAATGCGCTTTGAGGAACTCGGTCTAAGCCCGGAGGTGCTTCGGGCGGTCGCCGACGCGGGCTACATCGAGCCGACTCCGATCCAGGAGAAGGCGATCCCGGTGGCGCTGCAGGGACGCGACCTGCTCGGCATCGCCCAGACCGGCACCGGCAAGACCGCGGCGTTCACGCTGCCGATGATCGACATCCTCATGGGCGGCAAGGCCAAGGCGCGGATGCCGCGCTCGCTGATCCTGGCGCCGACGCGCGAGCTCGCCACCCAGACCGCCGAGAACTTCGAGATCTACGGCAAGTATCACCCGCTGACGATGGCGCTGTTGATCGGCGGGGTCTCGATCGCCGAGCAGGAACGCGCCCTTAACCGCGGCGTCGACGTGCTCATCGCCACGCCGGGCCGGTTCCTCGACCTTCATGAGCGCGGCAAGATCCTGCTCGTCGGCGTCAAGATACTGGTGATCGACGAGGCCGACCGCATGCTCGACATGGGCTTCATCCCCGACGTCGAGCGCATCGTGCGCATGCTTCCGCCGCTGCGCCAGACGCTGTTCTTCGCGGCGACGATGAGCGCCGAGATCCGCCGCCTCGCCGACGCGTTCCTGCAAAACCCCAAGGAGGCGAGCGTCGACCCGCCCGCGTCGCCCGCCGAGATGGTGAGCCATGTGCTGACCATGGTCAGCCCACGCGACAAGCAAAAGGCGCTGCGCCGGCTGCTCGACGGCGATCTGGTCAAGAACGGGCTGATCTTTTGCAACCGCAAGCGCGAGGTGGACGCTCTCAACCGCTCGCTCAAGAGCCACGGCTTCGAATCGGCGGGGCTGCACGGCGACATGCCCCAGCCCGCCCGCACCGCGACGCTCGAGGCCTTCAAGCGCGGCGAGGTGCGCTTCCTCGTGGCAACCGACGTCGCCGGGCGCGGCCTCGATATCTACGGGCTGAGCCACGTCTTCAACTTCGACGTGCCGACCCACGCCGAGGACTACATCCACCGTATCGGCCGCACCGGACGCGCCGGCCACCGCGGCCGCGCGATCACCCTGGCGACGCCGGACGACGCCAAGTTCGTCGCCGCCATCAAGCGGCTCATTGGTCGCGAGATTCCCTCGATCGAGATCGCCGGCCTCACGGCGCGCCCAAGCGCCACCGCCGCCGCCGCCGCCGGCGAGGAAGTTGGCGGCGCCCCCGCGCCGGCCAAGCGCGCGGCGTCACGGCGCGGCGGTCGCTCGCGCTCCCGGAGGGCCGCGCGCGGCGCGGACGCCGCCCCCAAGGGCGCGGACGCCGCCCCGGCCAAGCGCGCACCGTGCGCAGCCGAGGACCAAGACCAACACCGGCAAGCCGCGGCCGCGGCCGAGGACCGCGATCAACCCCGCAAGGCCGCACGCGGCGGCGAAAAGGGCGGGCGGCCGCGAAAGAACGCGGGCGCGGCGGAAGCGTCGTCGGCCTTCGGTGTGGGCGGCCAGGTTCCGGCGTTTCTCAGGCGACCGGCGCAGCCGAGCGAGAAGTAGGGGGCGCCCGGCGAGGTTCGGAGAGACCCGGTGCGCCGGAACATGCGCATCCCCCCAGCCGTCGTCGTTCGCGCGGGGTCAGTGATAACTGGGTACCATCGCCCGCGCTTTGGGGAATCTGAATGAGTATCCTTCTTGCGGTCAATATGTCGTGACCTCACCTCGAAGAGGCGAGGAGCACCGTCTCGAAGGATGAATCGCGTCTCGCGGACTCGTGGTTAGGAGTGTTTCGACGGCTCGCGGTCGCGGCTCCAGACCTCCGCATCGCCCCACACGTTGTCGGGATCCAGGTCGAGGACGCGGCAGAGCCGCTTGAACTCGCCCACCTCCCTCTCGTCCACGTCGTGGTCGGCGGTGATGATCAGATAGGACACGCGCATGAGTGTGCGGGCCAGCTTGCGATCCCCCGCCATCTGCCGGACCTTGCCGTAGAGAACGGGCTTCGCCAACTGGTGGTCTCGTCCGATCGCGATGATGTACTCGTCCATGATCTGGGTCGCCTTCTCCACGTCGAAGGACCGGAACGCCGGCTCGGTCCGGATCGCGTAGTTGATGCCGCAGCGCTCCTCGATCTTCACCTCCTCGTCCGCCATGGCGGTCAGCGCGCACACCGCCATCGCCGCCTTCAGGAACTCCTTGCTCTGGTAGCGGTCCACCTCGTCGCCGAGCTTGTCGAGCAGGGGGCGCTCCAACAACTCCTCGACCGGCGTCCCGTCGCCCGAGCACCAGCGGCATCCATACGTCTCGCCCATATGATCTCCTCCCGTCCCTTTTTCCGGGATTCCCCAGATGAATCCTGCCAATCTCCGACAATGGTAGCACAGTGGGCATTCGACCGTGAATCCGGCCCTGAGCTGTCACGATAGGCTGTGGTCCGCTCTTGATTGGGCTGAATTGGCGATGAGAAACCCGGCCCCGTGACCATTTCGTACTGTGAGGGCGCACTTCGATCTGCGCAGCACACACCTGTCCTGTCGGGCGACCTGGATGCTCCTGGATGGGCCGCCGTCATGGCGGCAAAGGGGCCGGCGTTTCTCAGGCGACCGGCGCAGCCGAGCGAGAAGTAGCGGGCGCCCGGCGAGGCCCCGTGCGCCGGAACATGCGCATCCCCCTAGCCGGCGTCGTTCGCGGGGGGTCAGTGATAACTGGGTACCATCGCCCGCGCTTTGGGGAATCTGAAGCTAGCAAGAGAAGAGTGTAAAGACGTGTCTTGACAGCCGCTCGATGTTGGGCAAATCCAGCCAAGAACCAACGATGAACTATTGAGCAAGGAAATTCATGAGTTCTTCGTCCAGCATGATCTTGGCGAGGATCTCAGAAAGAGCGGCGTTAAGCTTCTCATCAATGGTAGTACCCGTCGGAACGGCGAATACACGCTCCTCCGTGTTGAACCGATAGTTTCGCTCGAAGTCCTTGCCACGCTTATCCGCTTCTACATTTATGACCACACTGGACGCGCTCGGCAGTCACGTTGCGAACGGTCCCGTCATGGTATGCGGCGCAAGCGGTTCCTGCGTCTGCAAGCAGCTTGGCGACCGTGTTGAAGGAAACATCGGCCACGCGGCTGATCGACCGCATGGATGACCCCTCGCAGAGCATGGAGAGAATTTGGACGCGCTTTACGAGGGGCAGCCTGTTCATGCCCCTAATATAATGGACAAATCTCAGATGTCAGGCATTTGTTTCATGTTCAAAGACTGAAATCCAGCGGCAGGAGGTCGATGCCAACGCGCTCAAGCTGGTCCGCGATTAAACTCACTTGATCGCTGGAATAACCAAACACCCCGTACAGAGGCTTGGGCACGTGGAAATGAACTTCGGCACTGGTTTTGTAGATGTGAGCCGTAATGGTATCGCCCACATGAACACACTTAAGCTGGCGAAGGCGGGCTTTGATTACATCTTCTGTTGCGGCAAGCATCACGTAGTTATATGCGGTAAAACCTCTTATGCCGCAATTTGTTCCATCTTCCACGCAGCGATTTGAGGTGGGATGATCGCGCCAGCTACTCCACCACTCTTCGGCGGTGGACTGGCAGCCAATAGGTCAGCCATGACCGCTTTAACGTCCGCTAAAAACTCATCGAACGACGACGCTGGCTGAAAGTCAGGGCTCTCAATGCCATGATTCAGCTTCGCCAGAGTGTTCAACTGGAACGCGACATCATTCCAAGCGTCCTTGAGATTGACGCTGGCCGCACATAGCCCCGCCCACTTCGCGTCATCCGAAGTGAAGAAATGTGCTCCGTCTACAATACTATAATTAACGCTTACGGCGAACATCATTCCTCTCCTAGCGGCCCCATCTCGCGGCCGCAGCTTTCACGGCGATAGCATGGCGCGCTTCCCGTGACAATTTTTCCGCGCGCGCTTTTGCGCCAGCGTGTCCCGAACGGACGCGACCCGATTTCTTGACCGGAATCTCGTCAAGTTCGCCGGTCGCTATCTTCGCGACCTTGACGGCACAGCCAACTACGTCGGCTGGCCGCTTCTCACCGTTCGGTCCACGCGGCATATTCCGCCTATCTTCCGGCTTAAGACCCATATAATACCCTACATAGGCCCCATTTGCTCGCTTGACAAAGCGCGAAAAATATGGTAAGAAAGTTGAATTTGTTGGCTTATTCAACTTTCTTTTCCTCACCCAACTTTCGCCTCCCACATTGCGTCGTAGGGCGCGAGTCAGCCCCAAATCCGTTAACGCCTCCCTAATGTCCCAACAATCTGTGGACAGGTGGCTGGTTGTCTGTCAACCCCTATAATCTTCAAACTGATGCACTACCCCTGAGCTGTCACGATAGGCTGTGGTCCGCTCTTGATTGGGCTGAATTGGCGAT
>JADFMW010000096.1 GCA_022563655.1 Pseudomonadota bacterium | reverse complement strand
GGGCTCGGACGGTCGGCGGCGCTCAACGCCCCGATCGAGAAGACCACCTTCGGCATCTTCAGGATGTGAGGCCATGAGCGAACAGTGCGCACTCCTTACGGTATCGCCCGAGGGCGTCGCCACCGTCACCCTGAACCGCCCCGAGGTGCACAACGCCATCAACGAGGTGGTCATCGCGCGGCTGAGCGAAATCTGGGACGAGCTCGCCCGCGCCGAGGGCGTTCGCGTGGTGCGCGTCGAGGCGGCCGGCAAGAGCTTCTCGGCCGGCGCCGACCTCAACTGGATGCGCCGCGCCGCCGACTTCAGCGAAGCCGAGAACGTCGCCGACGCCAAGGCCATGGGCGAGATGCTGCGGCGGCTCTACACCCTACCGATGCCGACCGTCGCCCTCGTGCACGGCGACGCCTACGCCGCCGGCGTCGGCATGATCGCCGCCTGCGACGTCGCCATCGCGGTGAAGGACGCGATGTTCGGCGTCTCCGAGACGAGGCTCGGCCTGATACCTGCGGTCATCTCGCCCTACGTGATCGGCGCCATCGGCGCGCGCCACGCGCGGCGCTACGCCGTGACCGGCGAGCGCTTCGACGCCGCCGAGGCGTGGCGCATCGGCCTCGTGCACCAGGTTGTCGACGACGCACCGGCGCTCGCCGCCGCCGCCGAGGGCATGGTCGGGCGATTCGTCGCCGCCGCGCCCGGCGCGGTCGCCGAGGCCAAGCGGCTCGTGCGCTCCATCGCCGGGCGGCCGATCGACGACGCCCTGGTCGACGAGACGGCGCGGCGCATCGCCGCCCGCCGCGTCACCGACGAGGGCCGCGAGGGCATCGCCGCCTTCCTCGAGAAACGCAAGCCGAGCTGGCGCGCTTGAGCACGTGTTCTCCAAGCTCCTGATCGCGAATAGAGGGGAGATCGCGTGCCGCGTGATGCGCACGGCGCAAAGGCTCGGCGTGCGCACGGCGGCGGTGTACTCCGAGGCCGACGCCGCCGCGCTGCACGTGCGGCTCGCCGACGAGGCGTATCTCATCGGCCCCGCGCCGGCGCGCGAGAGCTACCTGTGCGGCGAGGCGATCATCGCGGTGGCGCGCGAGTGCGGCGCCGAGGCGGTCCACCCCGGCTACGGCTTCCTCGCCGAGAACGCCGACTTCGCAGACGCCGTCACCGCCGCCGGCCTCGTCTTCGTCGGGCCACCCGCAGAGTCGATCCGGGCCATGGGCGAGAAGGGCGCCGCCAAGGACGCGATGGCGAAGGCGGGGGTGGCGGTGGTGCCGGGCGGGTCGGGCGCGGCGCGCGACGACAAGGCGCTGACGGCGGCGGCCAAGCGCGCCGGCTACCCGGTGCTCGTCAAGCCGGCGGCGGGCGGCGGCGGCAAGGGCCTGCGGGTGGCCGAGAAGCCGGCCGATCTCGCCGCCGCGCTGGCCGCCTCGCGGCGCGAGGCCAAGGCCGCGTTCGACGACGACCGGCTGCTGGTCGAGCGCTTCCTCGACCGGCCGCGCCACGTCGAGGTGCAGGTGTTCGCCGATAACCACGGGAACGTCGTGCATCTGTTCGAGCGCGAGTGCTCGCTGCAGCGCCGCTATCAGAAGATCGTCGAGGAGACGCCGGCGCCGGGCCTCGATGCGGCGCTTCGGCGCGCGCTGGCCGAGGCGGCGGTCAAGGCGGCGCGCGCCGTCGGCTACGTCGGCGCCGGCACCGTCGAGTTCCTGCTCGATCGCGAGGGCGCGTTCTACTTCCTCGAGATGAACACGCGGCTCCAGGTCGAGCACACCGTGACCGAGATGGTCACGGGCCAGGACCTCGTCGAGTGGCAGCTTCGGGTGGCGGCGGGCGAGCCGCTGCCGTGTACCCAGGAGGAGCTCGTGGCGGCGGGCCACGCGATCGAGGCGCGGATTTATGCCGAGGACCCGGCGACCGGCTTCTTGCCCGCCGTCGGCCGCATCGAGCATATGCGCGCGCCCGCCGAGGGGCGCCACGTGCGCGTCGATACGGGCGTGCGCGCGGGCGACGAGATCGGCGTGCACTACGACCCGATGATCGCCAAGCTGGTGGTGTGGGACCGCGACCGGACCGGGGCGATCCGGCGCCTGCTCCGCGCGCTCGCCGACTTCCAACTCGTCGGACCCGCCACCAACCTTGCGTTTCTCGCCGCCCTCGCGGCACATCCCGAGTTCGCCGCCGGGAAGACGGACACCGGCTTCGTCGACCGCCACCGGGCCGCGCTGATCCCCCGGCCCGAGCCGGCGCCCGACCGCGCGCTCGCGCTCGCCTGCCTCGAGGCGCTGCTGCGCCGCGCGGGCGAGGCGGCGGAGGCGGCGCGGCGCTCGCCCGATCCATACTCGCCGTGGCATCGCGTAACCGGCTGGCGGCTCAATGGCGAGGGGCGCGCCACGTTGCGCTTCGCCGACGGCGAGGCGGAGCACGCCGTCACCGTGCACTACGGCCACTCCGGCCACTCCGGCCACTCCGGCGCTGGCGGCTATCGTCTCGACCTTCCCGGCGGCTCCATCGTAGCGCGCGGCGCGCTGAGCGAGGGCGGCGAGCTTGTCGCCGACCTCGGCGGCGAGCGCCTAACCGCCACCGTGGTCGTCAGCGGGCGCGAGGTCACCGTGCTCGACGGCGGCGCGGTTTACCGGCTGGTGCGCCACGACCCCATCGTCGAGGCCGCGGCCGAGGCTCCGCCCGGCGGCCGGCTCACCGCGCCGCTACCCGGCCGCGTCGTCGCCGTGTTGGTCCAGCCCGGGGCCGCGGTTGCGCGGGGCGCGCCGCTGATGGTGATCGAGGCGATGAAAATGGAGCACACGGTCACCGCGCCCGCCGACGGCCGGGTCGAGCGCGTCAACTACCGCGTCGGCGAGCAGGTGTCGGAAGGCGCCGAGCTCCTCGCCTTCGCCGCCGATGGGGAGGCCTGAGATGGTCTCGCCCGGACCCGTAACCGTGGTCGAGGTCGGGCCGCGCGACGGGCTGCAGAACGAGCCGGCGGCCGTGGCGACGGAGACCAAGATCGCGCTCATCGACCGTCTCTCGGCGACCGGGCTGGGAGTTATCGAGGCCGGCGCCTTCGTCTCGCCCAAGTGGGTGCCGCACATGGCCGACAGCGCGGATGTCATGGCAGGAATTACGCGAAAGCAAGGTGTTAGATACCCTGTCTTGATACCGAACATGAAGGGTTTCGAGGCCGCGATGGCGGCCGGCGCCGACGAGGTGGCGGTGTTCGCCGCCGCCTCCGAGACGTTCTCCCGGCGCAACGTCAACTGTTCGATCGCCGAGAGTCTCGACCGCTTCCGCCCGGTGTGCGAGGCGGCCGCCGCGCGCGGCGTATCGGTGCGCGGCTACGTCTCGTGCGCGCTGGGCTGCCCCTACGAGGGCGCCGTCGCGCCGGCGGCCGTCGCGCGGGTGACGCTGGCGCTCTTCGACATGGGCTGCACCGAGGTCTCGCTCGGCGACACCATCGGCGTCGGCACCCCGGCGAAGGCGCGGGCGATGGTCGCGGCGGTCGCCGCCGAAGCGCCGGTCGAACGCCTGGCCGCTCACTTCCACGATACCCACGGCCAGGCGCTGGCCAACCTGCTGGCGGTGCTCGAGCAGGGCGTGCGGGTGATCGACGGCTCGGTCGCCGGGCTCGGCGGCTGCCCTTACGCCCCCGGCGCCGCGGGCAACGTCGCCACCGAGGACGTGCTCTACATGCTCGACGGGCTCGGCATCGACACCGGGGTCGACCTCGAGGCCGTCGCCGAGGCGGGCTGGTTCATCTGCGACGCCCTCGGTCGGGCGCCCGCCTCGAAGACCTCGCTCGCGCTCAGGAGCCGGCGCCGTTGACCGTGGTCCGCCCGTGACGCGGCCCCGGCTGTCGCAGGCGGTCGCCGGCCTGGCGTTGGTCGCGGCCGTGGTGTTGTTCGTCGCGCCGGCGCCGGCGGGCGTCGCCCCCGGGGTCATGCCGGCGGCGGGACTCGCCGTGTTCGCCGTCGGCTTCTGGGCGACGGCCGTGATTCCCGGGCACCTCACGGCAATCGCCTTCTTCCTGTTCGCCATGCTGTTCGCCGTGGCGCCCGCGCCGGTGGTGTTCTCGGGCTTCCATTCGACCGCCCTGTGGTTGGTGTTCGGCGGCCTCGTCCTCGGCGTCGCCGTCCGCCGCAGCGGTCTCGGCGAGCGCTTCGCGCGGCTGCTTGCCAGCCGGGCGGGCGGATCGTACGCGGGCATCATCGCCGGCATCGTGGTGGTGAGCGCGGTGTTGGCCTTGTTGATGCCGTCGAGCATGGGGCGCGTGCTCATCTTCCTGCCGATCGTGCTGACGCTCGCCGATCGCCTCGGCTTCGGCCCCGGCAGCCGGGGACGCACGGGAATGGCGCTGGCGGCGACGATGGGGACGGTGATGACGGGCTTCGGCATCCTGCCGGCGAACGTCGCCAACATGGTCCTGAGCGGCGCCAGCGAGACGCTGTACGGTTACGTGCCCGCCTACGGCGAATTCCTGTTGCTTCACTTCCCGGTCACCGCGGCGTTGAAGGCCGTCGCCCTCGTGGGCTGCATCCTCCTCATGTTTCGCGACCGGCCGCTGCCGGCGCGTCCCGCGGCGGCGCCGGCGGCCGGCTCCGCCGGGGAGCGGCGGCTGATGGTCATCCTGGGGGCGGCGCTGGCGCTGTGGGCGACCGACTTTCTCCACCACGTCTCGCCGGCCTGGATTGCCCTCGGGGCGGCGTTCCTCTGCCTGCTGCCGCGCATCGGCATGGTGCCGGCGAAGGCCTTCAACGGCGAGATCGACTACGGCTCGCTGTTTTACGTGGCGGGCCTCCTGGGCCTCGGCGCGGTGGTCGCCGAAAGCGGTCTCGGCGATGTGCTCGCCGGCACCCTGGTCGATGCGCTCGGGTTCACACCGGGCGAGAACTGGCGCAACTTCGCCGCCGTTTCGCTGCTCGCCTCCGCGCTCGCCCTGGTGACGACATCGGCCGCGCTACCGGCGGTCATGACGCCGCTCGGCGCCAGCATCGCCGAGGCCACGGGCCTGCCGCTGGAGACCGTGCTGATGAGCCAGGTGATCGGCTTTTCGACGGTCCTGCTGCCCTACCAGCTGGCGCCGATCATCGTCGGGATGCATCTCGCCGGGGTGCGCAATCGCGACGCCGTGCGCCTCACGCTCGCGCTCGCGGCGATCACGCTCGTCGTGCTGCTCCCGCTCAACTACGCCTGGTGGTCGATTCTCGGCCTCTTCCCCTGATTCAGGGGCGCCTGCGTCGTGCGCGTTAATCGCGTGTTTACTGCCGGCGCATAGCCTTGCACGCTGGAGCGTCGCGCGAAGTCACGGCGAGGCAGACCCATGGCGAAGACCGGAGAGGCGGACAAGAGGTCGACCGGCCGCCGCTTCTGGTCGCCGGCGAGCGCGGCGCATGCGCCGCGCCGACGTGTCCGTTAACGTTTCCGACGAAGCGCGATGACACGCGATGACTAACGCCTCCTTCGCCAACTTGGCCGTCCTCGTCGTCGATGACAACAAGGACATGCGTGGCTTGTTGGAAGGCATCGTGCGCGAGTTCGGCGTGCGCTCGATCGAGAGCGCCCGCGACGGCGCCAGCGCCTTGTCGGCGATGGTCGCGAAGCCGGTCGGCCTGGTCCTTTGCGACATACAGATGCGGCCGATGGACGGCCTCGAGTTCGTGAAAACCGTTCGCCGCGGTCATCTCGGCATCGAGCGCTCGGTTCCCATCATCCTGTTGACGGCGCACTCCGAGATCTACCGGGTGAAGGAGGCGGGCATGGTCGGCGCCGACGAGTTTGTCACCAAACCGGTGTCCGCCGCCACGCTGCACGATCGCATGCTGTCGGTCATCACCAAGCCGCTATCCTCTCTCGTCGCCGCCCGACAAGAAAACGCGGCCCGGATCGACGGTTCCGATCACACCGCGGCGGCGGGCTCGCACGCTGGTGACGGCGGGCACGGCGGCGACGACGGGCACGCCGCCGCGGAGCGGGCCTAGGCGGTGGTCGCCAAGCTTGCCGGCGCGTACATGGAGCGTGCCCGGCTCGACATCGAGGCGCTCGGCGATGCCTACGCGCGCGCCGCGGCCGAGCCGGCGGAGCGTGGCGCGGAGATCGAACGGATCGCCGCTCTCGCCCACGACGTCGAAGGGCAGGGGGGCAGCTTCGGCTACCCCTTGATGAGCGCCATCGGCGCTTCGCTCTCGAAATTCTGCCGGGCGGCGAAACGCTGCGAGGACGATCAACTCGAGCTGATCAAGACCCATATCGACGCCATGAAGGCGGTGATCGCCAACCGGCTCGAGGGAAACGGCGGCGCCCGCGGCGCCGAGCTCATCGGGCTGCTCAGGATCGCCAACGAAAAGCGCCGAACCTAGCCACGCGGCCGCCGCCAATGCCTGCACCAACGCCGCGCCGCGATTCGAGACGGTGACTCGCGCCGCCTCGTGCTATCGTCCGGTCGTGCCGGCCGGGGCGCGGGCGGTCGTGGCCGGCGCATTCGGCGCTCGCCACGGCACGGGGGATGCGACATTGAGCGTCTTCGACGCGCCGGGCTTCGATGACCACGAGCTGGTCGTCTTCGGGCGGGACAGCGCTAGCGGCCTGAAGGCGATCGTCGCCATCCACGACACGACGCTGGGTCCGGCGCTCGGCGGCTGCCGCATGTGGCCGTACGCCTCCGAGGACGAGGCGCTCGCCGACGTGCTGCGGCTGAGCCGGGCGATGACGTACAAGCACGCCCTCGCCGACACCGGCCAGGGGGGCGGCAAGGCGGTCGTCATCGGCGACTCCAAGACCGACAAGACGCCGGCGCTGATGCGTGCCTTGGGCCGTCTCGTCGACACCCTCGGCGGCCGCTACATCACCGCGGAAGACGTCGGCACGTCGGTCGCGGACATGGACGAGGTGCGCCGCGCGACGCGTCATGTCGCCGGCTACAGCGAAGGGGGCAGCGGCGACCCTTCGCCGGTCACCGCCTACGGCGTGGTCCGCGGCATCGGGGCGGCGGTGCGCCACAAGCTCGGTCGCGCCGATCTCGGCGGGCTCGAGGTCGCGGTTCAGGGCGTCGGCCACGTCGGCTACGCGCTGTGCGGCTACCTGAGCGAGGCGGGCGCGCGCCTGTTCGTCTCCGACATCGACGACGGGGCCTTGCGCCGCGCGCTCGAGGCTTATTCCGCGGTCGCGGCCGCGCCCGACGAGATCCACGGCCTCGACGTCGACGTCTTCGCCCCGTGCGCCCTCGGCGGGGCGCTCAACGACGCCACCATTCCCCGGATCAGGGCATCGATCGTCGCCGGGGCGGCCAACAACCAGCTGGCCGGGGCCGGCCACGGGCGCGACCTGGCCGAGCGCGGCATCCTTTACGCCCCCGACTACGTGATCAACGCGGGCGGCGTCATCAACATCTCGCTGGCGAACGATTACGACCGCGACCGCGCCATGCGCAAGGCCGAGAAGATTTACGACACCCTGGCGCAAATATTCAGGCGCGCCGACGCCGACGGCCTGCCCACCGACCAGGTGGCCGACCGCATGGCGCGCGAGCGGATCGCGGCGGCGCGCACGAAGGCGGCGGCCGCGAAGACGGCCGCGAAGACGGGCTGACGCGCGTCTCCGCGCGCGCCGCGACGTATCTGGACGGTTACTATGCGCGGAACATGCTATCGTGGCGCATGGCGCGCCATCGGCACACCCAGCCAGGCGTGACGCCGGCCCTCGGCGGGCTGGCCGGGCGGCTGCGGCGATGAGCCGCGCGGCGGTGCCGGACCGGGGGCGATGATCTTCGCCCAGCCGCCGCCGCCCGCCGACGCGCTCCGGGCGGCGATTCGCAAGGCGTACCGCGCCGACGAGACGGCGTGCGTCGAGGCGCTGATTGCCCAGGCCGAGCTGGCGCCCGAGGCGCGCGAGCGCGTCGCCGCGCGGGCCCGCGAGCTGGTCGCCAAGGTGCGCGCCGAGCGCCGCCGCGCCGGCGGCCTCGACGCCTTCCTGCACGAGTACGATCTGGCGAGCCAGGAGGGCGTGGTGCTGATGTGCCTGGCCGAGGCCTTGCTCCGCATCCCCGACAGCGAGACCGCGAACCGCCTGATCCGCGAGAAGCTGGCGAACGCCGACTGGGCCAGCCACCTGGGCCACAGCGCCTCGCTCTTCGTCAACGCCTCGACCTGGGGGCTGATGCTCACGGGCCGGGTCGTGCGCCTCGACTCGGGGCTCGCCGGCGACGTCCGGTCGGTGTTGGGACGGCTGGTCGCGCGCAGCGGCGAGCCGGTCATCCGCCGCGCGTTGGTGCAGGCGATGCGCATCCTCGGCCGCCAGTTCGTCATGGGCCGCACCATCGAGGCGGCGCTCGAACGCGCCAAGCCGGCCGAGCAGGCGGGCTATAGCCATTCGTTCGACATGCTCGGCGAGGCCGCCCACACGATGCCCGACGCCGAGCGCTATTTCGCCGCCTACCGGAGCTGCGTCGCGGCGGTCGGCGCCCAGGCCCAAGGCAACGACGCGGTCGCCCGCCCGAGCGTCTCGGTCAAGCTCTCCGCGCTGCATCCGCGCTACGAGTACGCCCAGCGCGACCGCGTGCTCGCCGAGCTCGCCCCGCGCATTCTCGACTTGGCGCGGGACGCCAAGAGCCAGGGCATCGGCCTTACGATCGACGCCGAGGAGGCCGATCGGCTCGAGCTCTCGCTCGACCTGATCGCCGCGGTCTTCGGCGACTCCTCGCTCGCGGGCTGGGAGGGTTTCGGTCTCGCGGTGCAGGCGTACCAGAAGCGCGCGATCTTCGTGATCGACTGGCTCGCCGCGCTGGCGCGCGAGCACGGCCGGCGCATTCAGCTGCGCCTGGTCAAGGGCGCCTACTGGGACACCGAGATCAAGCGCGGCCAGGAGCGCGGGCTCGAAGGCTACCCGGTGTTCACCCGCAAGTCCTCGACCGACGTCTCCTATATCGCCTGCGCGCGCAAGATGCTGGCGGCGACCGACGCGTTCTACCCGATGTTCGCCACCCACAACGCCCACACCCTCGCGACCGTGATCGAGCTCGCCGGCGTGAGGCGCGACTTCGAGTTCCAGCGCCTCCACGGCATGGGCGAGGTGCTGTACGGCGAGGCCGTCGGGCGCGGCAAGCTGGCGCGCCCGTGCCGGGTCTACGCGCCGGTCGGAAGTCACGAGGATTTACTGCCCTATTTGGTGCGCCGGCTGCTCGAGAACGGTTCCAACACCTCGTTCGTCAACCGCATCGTCGACGAGGACCTGCCCATCGACGAGGTCGTCGCCGATCCCGTCGCCGCGGTCGGCGCGCTCGCGAGCAAGCCGCACCCGCGCATCCCGCTGCCCGAGCGCCTCTATGGCGACGAGCGGACGAATTCGCGCGGCATCGACTTGTCCGACCCCGACGTTCTCGTGCCGCTGGCCGCCGCCATGACCCGGGCGCTCGCCAAGCCGCTCGGCGCGGCGCCGATCGTCGCCGGCGCCGAGGTCGCGGCGGGGGCGGCGCGCGAGGTGTTCGACCCGAGCGACCGCGAACCCGGCCTTTCGAACATCGGCAATTCCGGATCGGATGGCTTCTTCGAGCGTCGCCGCATCCCGATCAAAGTCGCCGAATGCGACGCCTTCGCAGGAACCATTCTCTTTGACGGCGCGGGCAATCAGACAATTGCTGGCACTATGGTAGAGACAAATGACTTTGCCAATGTCGAATTCTCTGGTGCCGGCACGAAAACCTTTAGCGCTGATGCATCAACGACTGCCTTTACTATTATTACAGGCTCTGGCGCTGTTGAGGCGCCAAGCGGAGGACTA
>JADFMW010000095.1 GCA_022563655.1 Pseudomonadota bacterium | reverse complement strand
TATCAGCCTGATCGGATCACCCCGGACAGGGGGATTCTAACACCGCTTATTACCTAAGAGTTACCGAACAAAGCGATCGGAAACTCTAACTCATTGTTATCAATGGCGTCCCCAGGGGGAATCGAACCCCCGTTTTCGCCGTGAGAGGGCGATGTCCTAGGCCGCTAGACGATGGGGACGCAGGGCCGGGGCGCACTCATATCCCAACCCTCGGCGGGCGGTCAACCACGTCCCGGGCGCCCGCCGGCTTCCCGCGGCGCGAGCGCGGCGATCGCTACCCGGCTTTAACCGATATTTACCGAACTTAACCGAACGTTAACCCTGTTCGGATGGAATCTGGCGGCCGGGCGGATCGGGCGACCGGCGAACTGGCGCGGAGGGAAGGCGCAAGGATGCGGCGCAACGTCATCATCGTTCTGGCGCTCGCGTGGGCGTTATCCGGCTGCGCCCTCGGACTCATCGAGGCGGCCCGCCAGAACATGCAATCGACCGAGCAGGGGGCCAAGGACCAGCGCCTCGCCGATCTCGGTCACGCCGCGCTCCTGAGCGGCAACTACGGCCTCGCCGAGGCCTACCTGGAAGCGGCGCTGGAGATCAACCCCGACAACCCCTACGCGCTGCACAACCTCGGCGTCGTCTATTACAACACCAACCGGACCGACAAGGCCCGCAAACTCTACGCCAAGCTCGTCGCCTTCGACCCCGCCGGCGCCGCGACTGCCGCGAGCCAGGACGAGCCGCCGGGCGTGCCGCCACCCAACGTCGCACCCAACGTCGTGCCCAACGTCGACCGCATAATCCGGACCAGACTCGACCCCGAGGCGGCGGCGGGCGCGCCGGCGCCCAACGTCGCACCGAACGTCGCACCGAACGTCGCGCCCTACGTCGCGCTCAACGTCGACCGCATGACCCAGAGCCGACTCGGCCCCGGGGTGCCGGCGGGCGGCGAGCTGGGCGGCGAGCCTGGCGGCGAGGTCGATCTCGCGGTCCTCGACCGCTTCACCACGCTCGCGCGCCTGCGCGACGCCGGCCTGATCAGCCGGGACGAGTACGAAAAGCGCCGCGGCGCCAACCTGGGCGCGCTCGCGCCCCTGACCGGCCCGCCGCCGTCGCCCGTGCTCGCGCGGCCGGCGCTGCCCACCCGGGACGTGATCGAGCGGCTGCGGACGATCACCGCCTTCCGCGCCGTCGGCGCCCTCAACGAGGCCGAGTTCGCGACCGAGCGCACGGCGATCCTCGACGCGCTGATGCCCGCAACGGGCGGGCCGAAGCGGCTCGCGGCGGTGCTGCCCGGCGCCGCCGGGCCGGGTGACGGTGAACGCGCGGTGCTGATGGCGCGCGCCGGTCCCGCGAGCCCGCCCACCGCGGCGATCGAGGCCGAACCGGTTCCGCCCCCGCCAGGCGAGAAGCCGCGCGCGGTACACACCGCATCCGCCGCGCACCAGGACGCGCCCGCCACGCACGATGGCCCGGCCTTCGGCATTCACGTCGCCTCGTACCGCACGCCCGAGCGCGCCCGGCGCGGTTGGGACGTGCTGCGCTTCGAGCACGGCGACGTGCTCGAAGGCCTCAAGCCACGCATCGCCCGGGTCGATCTGGGCCCCGACACGGGGGTGTTCTTCCGCCTGCGCGCCGGCCCGCTCGCCGACGAGGCCGCGGCATGGGCGCTGTGCCAGGAGCTGAAGCAGCGCGACGTCTACTGCGTGCCCAGCGTCTACTGAGCCGCGCTCCGGCCATGGCGCCGCGCGGCATCGACGATCGCCCGCACGTCCTCGGCGCGGGTGTTGAACGCGGTGACCAGGCGCAGCGTGGTCGCGTTCTCGCCGCCGCGGCGGTAGAAGGCGAAGCCGTCGGCGAGCAGCCCGGCGATCACCGGCTCGGGCAGGCGGACGAAAACCTCGTTGCCGTGCACCGGGTGGATCACTTCGGCCCCGGGAACCGCCGCCAGGCCCCGAGCCAGGGTGGCGGCGAGGCGGTTGGCGTGGGTGGCGTTCTTGAGCCACAGCCCGGCGGCGAGATAGGCCTCGAGCTGGGCCGAGACGAACCGCATCTTGGACAGCAGATGGCCGGCGCGCTTGCGCCGGTAGCCCAGGTCGCGCGCCAGCTCGGGCTTGAACACGACGACCGCCTCGGCGGCCAGCGCGCCGTTCTTGGTGGCGCCGAACGCGAGCACGTCGACGCCGGCGCGCCAGGTCACCTCGGCCGGCGCGCAACCGAGATGCGCCACCGCGTTGGCGAAGCGCGCGCCATCCATGTGCACGCCGAGGCCGTGGCCGTGGGCGACCTCGCACAGCGCCCCGACCTCGTCGGTGCCGTAGACGGTGCCGGCTTCGGTCTGCTGGGACAGGCTCAGGGCCGCCGGCTGGACGTGATGCACGTCGCCGGCGCCGGCGCCGGCCAGCGCTGCGGCGAGGGTCTCGGCCTCGATCTTGCCGTCGCTGCCGTCGAGCAGCTTAAGCTTGGCGCCGCCGGTGTAGAACTCGGGCGCGCCGCACTCGTTGACGGCGATGTGAGCCTCGCGGTGGCAGAAGACGACGCCGAAGGGCGGCGCCATGAGCGCCAGCGAGAGCGCGTTGGCCGCCGTGCCCGTGGTCACCGGAAAGACCGCGACATCGGTTTCGAACACCTCGCCGAAGCGCGCCGTAAGACGCTTGGTCAGGGCGTCCTCGCCGTAGGGCATCGTCTGACCGGCATTGGCCTCGGCGAGCGCCGCCATGATTTCCGGCGCCGCGCCCGTGGTGTTGTCGCTGCAGAAGTTCACCGCTCGGGCTCGAAGGTCAGCGTGCCGATCACGGTGCCGCTGCGCCGATCGACGGTGATCAGCTGGCGGCGGCCGTCGGCGCGTTCGACGAGCAGCGACACGGCGTCGCCGCCGCCCGCTATGTCGATCACCCGCGCCCCGGCCGGGAGCGAAACCGTCGCCGTGGCGAAGGCCTCGAGAGGCCGCTCGTCGGCCATCTGGCCCACGCGGCGGAAGATCTCGACCGCGAGCACCGTCGCCCCGACCACGATCAAAACCCCGAGAATAATCACGACGGCCTTGAGCGCGCGCGCAGTTTGGGTCAAGTCTTGGGCCATGGGAGAAAAGGGTGAGGTTCGTCACGTCGTGCGCGCCGGGCCCGGCGACGCCGGCGCCCGCATCGACAGGTTCCTTGCCGGCGCGGTCGACGGGCTGTCGCGCAGCCGAATCAAGGCACTGATCGAGGCCGGCCGGCTGGCCGCGGGCGGCGCGACCATAGCCGAGGCGTCATATCGGGTCAAACCGGGCCAGGAGTATGAGCTTTCGGTGCCCGCGGCCGCGCCGGCGGCCCCCCGAGGCCAGGCGATCGAGCTCGCCGTCGTTTACGAGGACGCCGACCTGATCGTCGTCGACAAGCCCGCCGGGATGGTGGTCCACCCCGCCCCCGGCCACCCCGATTCGACCCTGGTGAACGCCCTTATCGCCCATTGCGGCGCGAGCCTCTCGGGCATCGGCGGGGTGCAGCGGCCGGGCATCGTCCACCGCCTCGACAAGGACACCAGCGGCCTGATCGTGGCGGCCAAGAACGACGCCGCCCATGCCGCCCTCGCCGCCCAGTTCGCCGCGCGCACGCTCAAGCGCACGTACCGCGCCGTGGTGTGGGGCGTGCCCAGCCCGGCCGTCGGCGAGATCGTCGGCAACATCGGCCGCAGCCCCGGCAACCGCAAGAAGATGGCGGTGCTCAGCCGCGGCGGCCGGCCGGCGACGACGCGCTATCGCCTGCTCGCGGCGCTCGGCGGCGCCGTCAGCCTGATCGAGGGCCAGCTCGTGAGCGGCCGCACCCATCAGCTCCGCGTGCATCTCAGCCATCGCGGACACCCGCTGGTCGGCGATCCCCTCTACGGCGGCGGGCGGCGGCGCCGTGGCGCAAAGCTTGCCGAGCCGCTGAGGCGCGCGCTGGCCGGCTTTCCGCGCCAGGCTCTTCACGCCCAAGTGATCGAGTTCCGCCACCCGAGGAGCGGCGAGCGGCTCCGCCTCGAGAGCGATCTACCCAGCGATATGAAGGACTTGATCGCTAGCCTCGAAGCCGCGGCGGCGACCGGCGCCGGTTGATCCGGAGCCGGTTTGTTCTTGACTTTTGACGGAGAAACCTTATATTAACGCCTATTCTGGAAGAATGCTAATATAACCCCCGGCCCACCACTCCGTTGGACCGGTCAGGAGGTCGTTGTCGTATGTCGGAGATGACATTGCCGTCGGTTTCGTCGGTGGGCGGGCTGACACGTTATCTCAGGGAAATCCGTAAGTTTCCCATGCTCGAGACCGACGAGGAGTTCATGCTGGCCAAGCGCTGGCGCGAGCACGGCGACGTCGCCGCGGCGCACCGCCTGGTGACCAGCCACCTGCGCCTCGTGGCCAAGATCGCCACGGGCTACCGGGGCTATGGCTTGCCGCTGGGCGAGCTGATCTCCGAGGGCCACGTCGGCATGATGCAGGCGGTCAAGCGCTTCGAGCCCGACCGCGGGTTCCGCCTGGCGACCTACGCGATGTGGTGGATCCGCGCCTCGATCCAGGAGTACATCCTGCACTCGTGGTCGCTGGTGAAGTTGGGAACGACGGCGGCGCAGAAGAAGCTGTTCTTCAACCTGCGCAAGCTCAAGGGCCGGCTGCAGGCGCTCGACGAGGGCGACCTGGCGCCCGAGACGGTGAGCGAGATCGCCCGCCAGCTCAACGTTTCCGAGGACGACGTCGTTTCCATGAACCGGCGGCTCGCCGGCCCCGACCACTCGCTCAACGTGCCGGTCGACGGCGCCGAAGGCAGCTCATGGCAGGACTGGCTCGTCGACGGCTCGGACGACCAGGAACATACGCTGGCCGAGAGCGAGGAGCTCGAGCAGCGCCGCGGATTGCTCGGCCATGCGCTGGGACGCCTCAACGAGCGCGAGCGCCGTATCTTCTGCGAACGCCGCCTCGAGGACGACCCGTTGACGCTCGAGCAGCTGAGCAAGGAGTACGGCATCTCGCGCGAACGGGTGCGCCAGATCGAGGTGCGCGCGTTCGAGAAGGTTCAGAAGGCGGTCAAGTCCAGGGCCGCCAGGCTTCCCGCCGCCGGCTGACCGCCGCCGGGCTTCACGCCGCCGGCTGACCGCCGCCGGGCTTCCCGCGACCGGCTAACCGCCGCCAGGCTTCCCGCCGCCGGCTGACCGGCCACGGCCGCGAGCTGCCGCGGCCGGGCCTTATACACTCTCTCCCTAAATATCAGCGTAGACGTGGGTCTCGGCGCGGGCGCCGGGGTGGGTCACGGCGCCCTTGGCCGCCGGCCCCACGGTCTGCGCGTAGCGCCACAGCGCGCCCGAGCCGAAGTCGGTCGGGCGCGGCTTCCAGGCCTTGCGGCGCGCCGCGAGCTCGTCGTCGGATAGCTCGAGGTCGATGGTGCCCGCCTGGGCGTCGATGACGATGATGTCGCCGTCCTCGAGCAGGGCGATGGGGCCGCCGACCGCCGCCTCGGGCCCGACGTGGCCGACGCACAGCCCGCGCGTGCCGCCCGAGAAGCGGCCGTCGGTGACGAGCGAGACGTCCTTGAGGCCGAGCCCGGTGATCGCCGCCGTGGTCGACAGCATCTCGCGCATGCCGGGACCGCCCTTGGGGCCCTCGTAGCGGATGACGATGACGTCGCCTGCTTTGATTTCCCCCCCCATCACCGCCGCGAAGGCGTCCTCCTCGCAGTCGAAGCACCGCGCCGTGCCGCGGAACGCCTGCTTGTCGGCGGACATGTGGGCGACCTTCGCGATCGCGCCCTCGGGCGCCAGGCTGCCCCTGAGGCCGACGACGCCGCCGGTGGGCGAGATCGGCGCCGCCGCGCGGCGGACCACGTCCTGATCCTCGGGGAAGACGACGTCGGCGTGGTTCTCGGCGATGGTCTTGCCGGTTACCGTGATCGCGTCGCCGTGGAGATGGCCGGAGTCGAGCAACTCCTTGATGACGACCTGAACGCCGCCGATCTCGTAGAGGTCCTTGGCGACGTAGCGCCCGTTGGGCTTGAGGTCGGCGATCAGCGGCGTGCGCTTGAAGATTTCGACGACCGCGTCGAGGTCGAAGTCGATGCCCGCCTCGTTGGCGATCGCCGGCAAGTGCAGCGCCGCGTTGGTCGAGCCGCCGGTCGCCGCCACCACCGCCGCGGCGTTCTCGAGCGCGGCGCGGGTGACGATGTCGCGCGGCCGGATGCCGCTCTCGAGCAGTGCCATCACGGCCTCGCCCGAGCGCGCGGCGAACTGGTCGCGCGACTGGTAGGGCGCCGGGGTGCCGGAGGAGCCGGGCAGCGCGAGGCCGATGGCCTCGGAGACGCAGGCCATGGTGTTGGCCGTGAACTGGCCGCCGCACGACCCGGCCGAGGGGCACCCCACCGATTCGAGCAGGTGCAGGTCCTCGGCGCTCATTTTGCCGGCGGCGTGCTGGCCGACGCCCTCGAAGATGTCGACCACGGTGACGTCGCGGCCCTTGAAGCGGCCGGGCAGGATCGAGCCGCCGTACATGAACACCGAGGCGATGTTGAGCCGCAGCATCGCCATCATCAGCCCGGGCAGCGACTTGTCGCAGCCGGCGAGACCGACGAGCGCGTCGTAGCAATGGCCGCGCACCGTGAGCTCGACCGAATCGGCGATCGTCTCGCGGCTGACCAGCGACGATTTCATCCCCGCGTGGCCCATGGCGATGCCGTCGGTGACGGTGATGGTGGTGAACTCGCGCGGCGTGCCGCCGGCCGCCCGCACGCCCTGCTTGACCACCTGGGCCTGGCGCGCCAGCGAGATGTTACACGGCGCCGCCTCGTTCCAGGTGGTCGCGACGCCAACCAGCGGCTGGTAGATTTCCTTCTCGGTCACGCCCATGGCGTAGAGGTAGGATCGGTGCGGCGCGCGCTCGGGCCCCAGGGTGGTGTGCCGGCTCGGCATCTTGGACTTGTCGAACTTGGATTTTCCCTTGCCGTCGAACGTCATGCGCCTGTTCCTTCTTCCCGGGTCGCAACCCGATTTCGCGGGCATTTTGGGTGGTGCAGGGCAGGATAACGGCGCGGCCGTGCCGCCTCCACCGCTTTTTCGGCGGGCCTGGCCTGCGCGGGGGAGCCACGAGGCGGCCCGACCTGCCTGACCCGGCCGCTGCTGCGGGGGTGACGCGCCGCGTCAGTTGCCGTTGATCTTCTTCAAGGCGAACTCCGCCACAAATTTCAACTTCGTATCGTCAAGCAGCTCTTGAATGGCGGGCACGGCGGCCTTGGCGGCGGGGCCGAATTGTCCCAGCGTCCATACCGCAGACCGCCGCTCAAATGGATCTTTGGCTCGACGAAGAGTCAGCAAGAGTGATGCAACTGTGACATCGCTGGGCAAAGCGGCGATTTCCAGCCCACCGTCCAATCGTTCCGGGACCTCGCGGGCCCCGGACCACCTGTAGGGAAAGTGATAGGAAATAACGAGTTCCCGTAGCTCGGACTGACTTGCATCCGGCTTCCATAGCTGAAGGGCCGCACGCGCCTCGTCTCTTTGTCCGAGGCGTGCATAACTTGCCGCGAGCATCGGCGCCAATTCGACGGCGCCTGGGTCACGCTCCAAAGCCGCGGCTAGCACGCTTGCCGCTTGCTCCATGTCATTCATGGTGAAATAGGCCATGGCGTGGGCCAGGACGTAATGGTTCGGGCGGTTGGGATTGAGCCGCAAGGCCGTCTCGACGAACTCCAGCCCGGCCTCCGGCCTGCCCGTGGTGATCATCGCCAGCCCCATCGCAACCTGGGCCTCGGGGTCGTTCGGATCCTGCCCGACAGCGCGCGCCGCTTCGATAAAGGCTTTGTCGTGCTTTCTGTCATACAAGTAGATTTGAGACGCGGCGACCTTGGTCAGCGATGAGCTGTATTCCTCGCCCTTGGTCAAGTACTGCACCGCGGTGTTAAAAGCTCCGCCCGCGGTCATTCCCAGCTCATCATTCCATAGCCATTGGCACCCCCTGACATAGACCATGCCCAGGGCGGAATAAGCCCGCCCATAATCGGGGTCGAGTTCGACGGCCCGCTTGAATTGCTCGGCCGCCGTGGCGTTGTCCTCCGGCGTGTAGCGCAGGTAATGCTCCCAGCCATTCTGAAATGCCTCGCGCGCTTCGATGTTGGATGTCTGCCCGCTCGCAATCTCTTGCTGCTCGCTCTCGGACAGGTTCAAAGCCAACGCAGCGACGATCTCTCGGACGAAGGCGTCCTGAACCGCGAAAATATCGGTGACGTTGCCGTCGTAGCGATCCGCCCATACATGCCCGCCCGTTGTCGCATCGATAAGCTGTGCGTTTACTCGCACCTGATCGCCGACGCGGCGTACGCTGCCCTCCAGGACATAGCGAACGCCCAGGTCTTCCGAAACCTGCCTTACCGGCACGGAACGGCCCTTGTAAACGAAGGTCGAGTTCCGGGCGATGACGAACAGGCCCGAAACCTTGGACAGGTCCGTGATCAGGTCCTCGGTCATGCCGTCGGCGAAATACTCCTGCTCCGGATCGTCGCTCATGTTGACGAACGGCAGCACCGCAATGGAGGGCTTGTCCGGCAAGGGAAAGGCCATGCGTTCCACCGACGCCAGCTCGACCTTCGGTTCCCACGGCCGTTGCCAGACCGCGATCCCCGCTACCACCGCCAGCGCCGCGATCCCGGCCGCAATCGCCGGCCGGCGCCAGCCGCGCTTGGCCGGGAACGCCTTGCCGGAGGCGCTGGGGTCGAGCCGCACGCGGTAGACCCGGACCGGCTCGGCGACGTTCTTGACCTGCTGCGGGCCCAGGTCGTCGAAGGCCAGGTCGAGCTTGGCCCGGACGCTCTGGTGGACAATATCGGAGACGCTGATTCCGCCCGGCTCGGCCAAGCCCTCAAGGCGCGCGGCGATGTTGACGCCGTCGCCGTAGATGTCCTCGCCCTCGACGATGACGTCGCCCAGGTTGACGCCGATGCGAAGGGCCAATCGCGCGTCCTCGGCCAGGCCGGCGTCGCGCGCCGCGTTCGCGCGCTGAATCGCCACGGCGCAGGCGACGGCGTCGACCACGCTGGCAAACTCGACCAGCGCGCCGTCGCCCATCAGCTTGACGATGCGGCCGTTATAGCGCGCGATCTCCGGGTCGATGACTTCGCCACGCAGCGCCTTGAGGCGCGCGAGCGTGCCGGCCTCGTCGGCGCCCATGAGCCGGGTATAACCGACGACGTCCACGGCCAGGATCGCGGCCAGGCGACGCTCCATTCCCGTTCCTCCCGGTGCCGACACGCCCGGAGACTGTGGAACGGATGCTACGGGAGTCGGACACGAAAATCTAGGGGCCGAAACCTACCCCGCCAGGCGCTCCAGGGCGGCGAGTTTGTCTGTGTTGGGTGGTCTCGGTACGGCAATCTCACTCGGCTTGGGCCGCCTTGACGGCGGCCAGCAGATCGTGGAACGGCTGCTTGACGCCGGGCGCGGTGGCGATGATCTCGCAGCCGGCGATCAGGCCGTCGCCGGCTTCGGCGTCGCAAACCCAGGCGCCGGCCTCGCGCAGCACGGCGACGGCGCCGTAACAGTCCCACGAATTGATGTGCGGTTCATAGTAGCCGATGGTGCGACCGCAGGCGACGTAGATCAGCCCGAGCGTCCCGGCGGCGACGGTGGCGTACATACCGCCGCACTCGAGGAGCGCGTGGATCAAGCCCGACACCTGATGCGGTTTGGACCGGTGCGAGAAGCCAATCGTAAAACGGCCGTCGGCGAGGCTGGTCGAGTCGTCGGGTCGGATCGGCTGGCCATTGAGC
>JADFMW010000094.1 GCA_022563655.1 Pseudomonadota bacterium | reverse complement strand
TCTTTGATTATATCATTATTCTGATTAAGCCTGTTTAGTTCTTCACTGCAAAACAAGAGCCAGTCCGCTTTGTCAAGCTTTACTTTTATTTCACCAGGTCTTATTTTGTATTCTTCCATAAGATAGTCTTCTTCATTTTCATTTATCCAGTCACTCATAAACATTGCTGTTTTTACTGAATCAATATAACTTGCATCTACCTCACTACTGAGATTCCAGGATAATTCAATTGTCGCTTTGGAATTCCCACTACTTCTCTCAAGCAGCCAATATTCCGTTGCGCTAATGTGACTTAATACATCTTCAACATCTCTTGTTGAATATCCTGAATCAACACTGGGTGATCCGTTCCATTCACTTGCAACGCAATAACTGTACTCTCGCCAGCATCAGTATAAAGGCGCTCCAAATCATTTCGTGAAAGGGTGAGGTTGGTTGGTTCGATCTCAAATCCATAGACAACGGCCGGGACATGACCGTTGACTCGTAGTTGGTTGGTCTTTCTGCCGGTTACTTTCCGTCGCCGAGCAGTAATTGACCGTTCATTCATATGCAAAAAAATGAAATCGGCAATATTTCAACCAATTTTCATAAAGTTGTCAAGTTCAAGGGCGGTATGGACACGTATGACATCATCGATTGAGATTTTATCTGCCTTGAGGAATCGCACTGCGTCTTCAAATTCGCAGTCTGTCATAATGCCGGCGCAGGTGATGCCGCCCCGGCTTTTTTTGACAGAGAGGAGCATAGCATGACGGCATTCGGCGCATGAAATATGAACGATGCTCAGCTGAGATTCTTGTCTGACTAAATTGGCGTCCTGACGCCTATACAGTGCCGTGCAGCAGGGGCATTGGGAGAGGAGATTGATCTCATCTTGCATGCTCATAATTTTGATCTTTATCTTTAACTTCAACTTTTAACTTTTCAATTATACCACGCCTGCTCTAACTTATCCCCGGGTCGAACTCGTACGGCAATACTCTCCATAATCCCGATCATGATGAGAAAGATAAGGAGCGCGCTTCCACCGTAGCTAACGAACGGTAGCGAGACGCCGGTCGTTGGCAATATGGCCAAATTCACACCAATGTTCACGGCCATTTGAACAAAGAGAATACCAAAGATGGCCAGGCCGAGGAAACTGGAAAAGTGATCACGCGTTTGGCGCGATATCGTAAGTACACGCCAAAGGAGCACGCCAAAGGCAAAAAACACAACTAGTACGCCAAGAAATCCTAATTCCTCCGCGATAACAGCAAAGATAAAGTCAGTCTGAGATTCTGGCAAGAACTTCAGCTGACTTTGCGAGCCAAAGCCAAGGCCGCGTCCCAAGAGCTGTCCAGAACCGATGGCGATGCGAGCTTGGGTAATATTGTAACCACTCGAGAGTGGATCAAGATCTGGATTGAAAAAAACGGCCATGCGATCTTTCTGAAACCCTTGTAACAAAAATGTCCAGGCGAGGAACGAAATCGCTGCCAGGACGATAGTCAAAACGAGCACATGGCGCCAATGAATGCCGGCGAAAAAAATGACGACTGCCCACATCCCGATCAGTAATGCGGCGCTCCCAAGATCAGGCTGAAGGACGGTCAACATGACCGGGATGGCTACGAGGAATCCGCTTCCTAAAATTTCTCTCCAGCCAAACCGTCGTCGGGCATGTTCACCAAAATATCGCGCAAGCTCAACGGCCAAGGCTAATTTCATTAGCTCAACTGGTTGAAAGGAGAAATTCCACACAATGTACCAACCCGTTGTGCCCCGGAGTTCTGTTCCAAAGAAAAGAACCCCAACCATCAAAAGAACACTCAACATATAGAAGATGCGACCGTAGTTACGAAGTTGAAGATAGTTAGCGTTGGCCGCCGCCAGGAGTGCCACAAAACCGATAGCAAAAATTATGAGATGTTTTCGGACAAAAATAAAATCAGAACTTTCCCGAGAAAGTTCTACTGAATAAATGGCGGAAAGTCCGAAGGCAAATAAGACGAGTACTGCCAGTAGCAAGATCCAATCAAAGCGCTGCAGATGGCGAAGCAACCGGGCGATCATAGATCATGATCTTGCCACAAACGTTTACGTCGGTCTACCTGGGACGTTCAAGCACATCACGCAAATCGCCTTCTAACTCGCCGGCCGGCGGCATGGTGTTTGAGGCCAGCTTCTGAAACAGAGTGTCCGCCGCGGCGCGGTATCGCTCGTTACCAGCAACGGGTTCGCCGGCGGCTACGCCGCCTCGGAACACAGCGTCGGCGTCAGCGTCATCGCCGGCGACGGCACCGCAATGGAGAGCGACCACGACTTCGCCCAGGCCCGCTTCGCCGCCGACCTCATGGACCCCGCCGACGTCGGCCGCGGCGCCGGCGAGCGCGCGGTGCGGCGGCTCGACCCGCGCAAGGCGCCGAGCGGCCAGGTCCCGGTGGTCTACGAGCCGCGCGTCGCGCGCGGGCTGTTGAGCCACCTCGCCGCGGCGATCGCGGGCCCGGCGGTCGCGCGCAAAACCAGCTTCCTCAAGGACCGCCTGGGCGAGGCCGTGTTCGCGCCCGGCGTGACCGTCACCGACGATGCGCGGCGCGCCCGCGGCCTGCGCTCGAAGCCGTTCGACGGCGAAGGCATGGCCACGGAGAAGCGCGACATCATCGCCGACGGCGCCCTCACCACCTGGCTGCTCGATCAGCGCTCGGCCCGCGAGCTCGGCCTGGCCCCGACCGGCCATGCCTCGCGCGGCGCCTCGTCGCCGCCGGCGCCGCGGCCGACCAACCTGTTCCTGGCGCCGGGAAGCCGCTCGCCGGCCGAGCTGATCGGCGACATCGCCCAGGGATTCTACGTCACCGAGCTGATGGGCATGGGCGTCAACCTGGTGACCGGCGACTACAGCCGCGGGGCGGCGGGCTTCTGGATCGAGAACGGCGAGCTCGCCCATCCGGTGAGCGAGGTCACCGTCGCCGGCGACCTCAAGAAGATGTTCGCGGCGCTCGTCCCGGCCGACGACCTCGTCTTCCGCTACGGCGTCGACGCCCCCACGGTGCGCGTCGACGGCATGACCGTGGCCGGGGCGTGAGGGGCGTGAGGGGCCTGACGCCTTGAGCGCCGCCGCCCGAGCCTCGCCCGAGGTGGGCGGCGACCATGCCTTGTTGCTCGACGCCGTGCGCGAGGCCGGCGCGCTGGCGATGAGCTACTTCGGCCGCGACTTCGAGAGCTGGGAGAAGAGCCCGGGCCATCCGGTGTGCGACGCCGATCTCGCGGTCAACGACCTGCTCGAACGCGCCTTGCGCGTGCCGCGGCCGGCCCATGGCTGGCTGTCGGAGGAAAGCGACGACGACCCCTCGCGGCTCGATGCCGAACGGGTGTGGATCATCGACCCCATCGACGGCACGCGGGCCTTTCTCGCCGGCCGCCCCGAGTTCACCGTGTGCGCCGCCCTCGCGGTCGCCGGGGCGCCGGCCGCGGCGGCGGTGTTCAACCCCGCCACCGGCGAGCTGTTCGACGCGCTCGCCGGAGGCGGGGCGCGGCTCAACGGCAGGCGCATCCAGGCCAGCGGCGCGCGGACCCTGGCCGGCGCGCGGCTGCTCGTCGGCAGCACCGAGATGCACCGCGCCGGCTGGCCCGCCGAGCTCGCCGAGGCAAATGTCACCGCGATCAGCTCGATGGCTTATAAGCTGGCGCTGGTCGCCGCCGGGCGGTTCGACGCGGCCGTGACCCTGTGGCCGAAGAGCGAGTGGGACGTCGTGGCCGGAGACCTGCTGGTGCGCGAGGCCGGCGGGCGGCTCACCGACGCGGCCGGCCGAGGCCTCGAGTACAACCTGGCGCGGCCCCGCTTCGGCTCGGTCGTCGCCGCCGCCTCCCGCCTGCACCCTTGCCTTATCGAGCGGCTCTCCCCGCTCATCGGGCGATCCGCGAACCTGGGGCAAACTTAAGTAGCGCAGCGGGGGCGGGTGAGGCAAACAGAGCGCCATCACCCCCAGCCAGCGGTTCTTGGCGTCGTTCGCGGCGTCGTGGTATGGTCGCGGCGAAACCGAATCATGCACGTGATAAGCCGTTGACCGCAGACTCACCCGCGCCGCGGGCCCAACATTCGACCCAAGTGCTGGTCGGCCGCATGGTGCGCGAGCACGTGTTGCCCTATACCCGCAGCCTCGTGCTCGCCGTCGGGTGCATGGTCGTGCTCGCCGCGACCACCGCGACCTACGCGTGGTTGATGGAGCCGATTCTCAACGAGATTTTCGAGAACAAGGACCGCACCATGCTGGTGGTGCTGCCTCTGGCCGTGATTGTGCTCTTCCTCATCAAAGGGGCCGCCGGCTACGCCCAGGCGGTGTTGATGAAATACGTCGGCCTGCGCATTACGACCGACATGCGTATCCGGCTGTTTACCCACCTCATGCCGGCCGACCTGGCGTTCTATCACAACACCGCGACCGGCGAGTTGATTTCGCGCCTCACCAACGACCTGAAACTCGTGCGCAACGCTGGGGCGACCGCGCTGACCGGGATGATCAAGGAGTTTCTCACGCTGGCCTTTCTCGTCGCGGTCATGTTCTATCAGAACTGGCCGCTGGCGCTCTCGGCCGCGTTCGTATTTCCGCTCGCCGTCCTTCCGGTGATCAGTATCGGCCGCCGCATGCGCAAGACATCGACCAAGACGCAGGTCGAAATGGGACGGTTCACCACGATTCTCAACGAAACATTCCAGGGCGTCCGCCACGTCAAGGCGTACGGCATGGAGGACTATGAGATCGGCCGCGCGACCGGCGCGGTCGAGCAGGTGTTCCGCTTGCTCATCAAGAAGTCGCGCCTGCGCGCGCTGACAACGCCGATCATGGAGAACTTGGGCGGCATTGCGATCGCCATGGTCATCTTTATCGGGGGCTGGCAGGTGATCGAGGGTCAAACGACCACGGGCGCGTTCTTTTCGTTCATCACGGCACTCTTGCTTGCGTTACAGCCGATCAACAAACTTGCGGGTCTCAACGCCGGCTTGCAGGAGGGACTGGCGGCGGCGGAGCGTGTTTTCACGCTGCTCGATACCGAGCCCGAGATCAAGGACCGGCCCGGGGCGCGGCCGCTCGAGGTCGGCGGCGGCGTCATCGCGTTGGATCAGGTGGGCTTCAGCTACGGGCGCGGCGTGCCCGCGCTCGAAGGAGTCTCGTTGATGGTCCCGGCCGGGAAGACCGCCGCGCTGGTTGGCCCATCGGGCGCCGGAAAATCGACGATCTTCAATCTCATCCTGCGTTTTTACGAGGTCGGATCGGGACACGTCCGCCTCGACGGCACCGACGTGCGCGACGTCACCCTCGCCAGCCTGCGCCGGGCCATCGGCCTGGTCAGCCAGGAGGTCACCCTGTTCAACGACACGGTGCGCACCAACATCGCCTACGGCCGGCTCGACGCCGACGACGACGAGATCGAGGCGGCGGCGCGGGGCGCGGCGGCCGACGAGTTCATCCGCGCCCTCCCCGACGGCTACGACACCGTGGTCGGCGAGCACGGCGTCAAGCTCTCGGCCGGGCAGCGCCAGCGCGTCGCCATCGCCCGCGCGATGCTCAAGAATGCGCCGATCCTGTTGCTCGACGAGGCGACGTCGGCGCTCGATTCAGAGTCGGAACGTCTCGTGCAGCAGGCGCTCAGCCGGCTGATGGAAGGGCGTACGACGCTGGTCATCGCGCATCGGCTCTCGACGGTGATCGGCGCCGATGTCATCTTCGTGATCGAGGGCGGGCGCGTCGTCGAGTCGGGCACCCACTCCGAGCTCCTCGCCAAGTCCGGCGCCTATGCCCGGCTGCATGACATACAGTACGCCGACGATGTCGCAAGCCGCGGGATGGCGCGCGCGCGGGCTTGAACGGTGAAGCTATCCAAGAGGGTGCTGCGGAACGGCGCCGTGCGCGGCGGGCTGTGCGCCCTCGCCGCGCTCTACATCAGGTTGGCGCACGCCACCGGGCGCTGGCGCGCCGAGCATCGCGACATCCCAGAGTCGTTCTGGCGCCAAGGCAAGCCCTTTATCGTCGCGTTCTGGCACGGCCGCCTGCTGATGATGCCCCTGGGCTGGCGCAATGGCGCGCCCGTGAGCATGCTCATCTCACAGCACCGCGACGGCAAGTTGATCGCCCGCGTCATCCGCCACTTCGGCTTCGGCAGCATCGGCGGCTCCGAGCGCCGCGGCGGCGCGGCGGCCGTGCGCGCCGCCGTCAAGGCGCTCAAACGCGGGGAGTGCGTCGGCATCACCCCGGACGGGCCGCGCGGCCCGCGGATGCGCGCCTCGGCCGGCGTGATCGACATCGCCCGGCTTTCCGGCGCGGCGATCCTGCCGACGGCGTTCGCCACCTCGCGGCGGCGGGTGCTCGGCAGCTGGGACCGTTTCGTCGTCGCGCTGCCGTTCAGCCGCGCCGTGTACGTGTGGGGCGAGCCGGTGACCGTGCCGCGCGAGATCGACTCGGCAGGGCGCGAAGCCGCCCGGCGCGCCCTCGAGGAGGGGCTCAACGCGGTAACCCGCGAGGCCGACCGCCTGGTCGGTCAGGACACCATCGAACCTGCCCCGGCGGCGGCGGCGGCGGCGGGCACGAGCGCCGGCGCCCCGTGAGCCTCGCTTGGCGATGACGCCGCAGCTCTATCGCGGGCTCACCATCGCCGCCGCGCCGTTGATCGGCCTCTACCTGCGCAGCCGCCGGGCGGCGGGCAAGGAAGACCCGGCGCGGTTCGGCGAGCGCCTGGGACGCGCGAGCGCGGCGCGGCCGCCTGGGCCGCTGGTGTGGGTGCACGCCGCGAGCGTCGGCGAGGCAACTTCGGTGTTGCCGCTGATCGAGCGCGTCCTCGAGCGCCGCGACGACGCCCATGCCCTGGCCACCACCGGCACGGTGACCTCGGCGCGGCTGTTGGCGACGCGCTTGCCCGAGCGGTCGTTCCACCAGTACGTGCCGGTCGACCTCCTCGGCTCGGTGCGACGTTTCCTCGACCACTGGCGTCCCGACCTGGCGCTGTGGACCGAGTCGGAATTCTGGCCCAACCTCCTCGCCGAGACCCAGGCGCGCGGGGTGCCCTGCGTGCTGGTCAACGGGCGCATGTCGGACGCCTCGTTCGCCCGCTGGCGGCGCCTGCGCGGGCTCATCGCGCCGCTGCTTTCCGGGTTCGCCCTGTGCCTGGCGCAAGACGAGCGCGAGGCGGAGCGGCTGCGCGCCCTCGGCGCGAAAACCGTCCGCGCCGCAGGCAACCTCAAGTCGGCGGCGGCGGCGCTGCCGGCGGACGAGTCCGCGCTCGGCCGCCTCGAGGCGGCGACGGCGGGGCGGCCGGTGGTGGTCGCGGCCAGCACTCATCCCGGCGAGGAAGCGATCGCGGGCGCCGTGCACCGCGCGCTCAAGCCCGACCATCCCGAGCTGCTGACGGTGATCGTGCCGCGCCACCCCGAGCGCGGCGAGGCGGTCGCGGCCGAGCTCGGCGCGGCCGGGCTCACGGTCGCCGTGCGCTCGCGCGGCGAGCCTATCGAGCCCGCCACCGACGTCTACCTCGCCGACACCCTGGGCGAGCTCGGCCTGTTCTACCGCGTCGCCGAGGTGGCGTTCGTCGGCGGTTCGCTCGTGCCCCACGGCGGCCACAACCCGCTCGAGCCGGCGCGCTTGGGCTGCGCCGTCATCTATGGGCCCCACATGTTCAACTTCGCGGCATTCGCCGAGGCCTTCGCCAAGGCCGGCGCGGCGACCGTCGTCACCGGCGCGGACGACTTCGCCACGGCCGTCGCGGCGCTGCTCGACGACGCCACGCTCAGGCGCGCCCGCGCCACCGCGGCGCGCGAGGTGGCCCAGGCGGAGGCCAAGGTGCTCGACGAGGTGGCGGCGGAGATCGCGCCCTACATCGACGCCTTGCCGCGGCGAGAGGCGGCCGGTGCGGGCGCCTGAGTTCTGGCGGCGCAACGGTCCGATCCCGGCGCTGCTTTCGCCGCTGGCCTGGGGATTCGACGCCGCCGGGCGGGCGCGGCGGGCGCTGGTCCGGCCGCGGCGGGCGCCGGTGCCGGTCGTTTGCATCGGCAACCTGGTGGTCGGCGGCGCCGGCAAGACGCCGGTCGCGCTTAGCGTCGGCGCGCGCCTCGGGGACCTCGGGTACAGCGTGCACTTCCTTACTCGCGGCTACGGCGGCGTCGCCCGCGGCCCCCTGCGGGTCGACCCCGGGCGCCACACCGCCGGCGAGGTCGGCGACGAGGCGCTGCTGCTCGCCGCCGCCGCGCCCACCTGGGTCGCGCGCCAGCGTGCGGCCGGCGCGTTCGCCGCCGCGGCCGCCGGCGCCGAGGTGGTGGTCATGGACGACGGCTTCCAGAACCCGACCCTCGTCAAGGACTTCTCGCTCGTCGTCGTCGACGGCGAGTACGGCTTCGGCAACGAGCGCGCGATGCCCGCCGGTCCCCTGCGCGAGGACGTCGCGAGGGGCCTCCGGCGCGCCGACGCCGTGGTGTTGCTCGGCCCCGACGCAAGCAATCTGGCCGGGCGCCTCTCACGGGCCGGGCCGGTGCTGCTGCGCGCCACCCTCGAGCCGACGCCCGAGTGCCGTCGTTTCGCCGGCAAGCCGGTGGTGGCTTTCGCCGGCATCGGCCGGCCGGAGAAGGTCTTCGCGATGCTTGCCGGCATGGGCTGCCGCGTGCTCGGCCGCCACGCCTTCCCCGACCATCACCGCTATGGCCCTGACGAGATCATGAAGCTGGTCGAGGAGGCGAACGAACGGGGCGCGGCGCTGGTGACCACCGAAAAAGACTTCGTGCGCCTGTCCAGGGAAGCATGGCCGATGGTCGAGGTGCTGAGCGTGCGACTCACCTGGGCCGACCCGCAGGCGCTCGACCGGCTGCTCGCGCCGCTGTTCGCCGCGGCGTAGCGGGCATGTCGCGCAAAGCGATCCGGCGCGCGGTTAGCTACCCGCTCGAGGCGGTGGTGGTCGGGCTCGCCTTCGCGCTGTTCGGCGCGCTGCCGATCGACCGCGCCTCGGCGCTCGGCGGCTGGCTGGGGCGCACGCTCGGGCCGTGGCTCGCGGTCACGCGCGTCGCCGAGCGCAACCTGCGCCGCGCCTTTCCCGACCGTTCGGCAGCGGAGATCGCGGCCATTGTCCGCGGCATGTGGGACAACCTCGGCCGCGTCGCGGGCGAGTTCCCCCACCTCGGCAAGGTCGACGTCTACGCGAGCGACGGCCGCGTCGAGGCGGTCGGGGCCGAGCACCTCGACGCCCTGCGCGCGAGCGGCGCCAGCGCCATCTTCTTCTCCGCCCATCTCGGCAACTGGGAGATCGCTTCGCTCTGTACGTCGCAGAAGGGGATGCCGCTCGCCTTCGCCTACCGCGCCGCCAACAACCCGTTCGTCGAGCGCCTGGTGCGCCGGCTGCGCGCGCCGATCGCCGGCGCGCACTATCCCAAGGGTCGGCGGCTCGCGGCCCAGCTTGTCGCGGCGCTGCGCCGCGGCGAGAGCCTCGGCATGCTGGTCGACCTGAAGCTCCGCGAGGGCATCCCGGTGCCGTTCTTCGGCCGCGACGCGATGACCGCGCCGGTGGTCGGGCAGCTCGCGCTCAAGTTCCGCTGCCCGCTGCTGCCGGTCCGCGTCGAGCGGCTCGCGGGCGCGCGCTTCCGCCTCACCGTCTACCCGCCGATGGAGCTGCCCTCGAGCGGCGACCGCCAAGCCGACGTGGCCGAGACCATGCGCCGCATCAACGCCCTGTTCGAGGAATGGATCCGCGCCCGGCCCGAGCAGTGGCTGTGGATTCACCACCGCTGGCCGGACTAGCCCGCATTTCTCACCAGGATGCGGTCGTCACGGGGCAGAGACGCCGACAG
>JADFMW010000093.1 GCA_022563655.1 Pseudomonadota bacterium | reverse complement strand
TCGAGACGCGCGAGGCCGCCGGGGTGTTTACGTTCCTGATCCGGAAGAAGGGGTGAGGCGGGCGCAAGCCCGTCCCCGCATACGGCGCCTACTCGGGTCTGCCTAGCCTATGAGCTTTTGCCCCTAGTGGTAGTTCGGGTAGACTGCCCTACAGCAAGTGGGGGTGGGGAACTAAATCGGCGAGCTCAGCCCACAAATCTTTGCCCCCAATGGTAGTTCGTGTAAATTGCTCAACATGAAATTGGGAACCAAAACCGGCCCGAGCGGCGGCGGGAAGCGGCGGAGCCGTGACCGCCCACCCGCCAGACCATCGCCGACAAGTGCGCCCGGCGGCGAGGTCCTGAGATGAAAGTCTTCATCAGTTGGAGCGGCGCGCGCAGCAAGGCGGTGGCGCAAGCCCTCCACAGGTGGCTCCCGATGGTGCTCCACTACGTCGAACCCTGGCACTCGGGCGCCGACATCGGCGCCGGAGAGCGGTGGGCGGATGCCGTGTCGAAGGAGCTCGAGGCCGCCAACTTCGGCATCATCTGTCTCACGCCGGAAAATTTGGACGCCCCCTGGGTTCTCTTCGAGGCCGGCGCCCTGGCGAAGTCCATGCAGGAAAGCCGGGTCATCCCCCTGCTTCTGGACCTCGAAGTTAGCGACATCACGTACCCGCTGGCCCAGTTCCAGACCAAGAAACTCGATCAGTCCGGGGTGCGCGAGGTCGTCAAATCCATCAACGACGCGGCGGAATCAGCCGATTCGGACACCCGTATGCAGGATTTGTTCGGTCTCCTCTGGCCGAATTTCGAGGAGGCCCTCGCGGCGATACCCGCGTCCTCGTCGCCCGCGACACGCACGCGCCCTCAACCCGAGATTCTGGAGGATCTCGTAGCCCGCGTGCGCGCGCTGGACGCGCATATCCGCGAAGTCCCGGAGGTGTCTCAGGGAGGGGTGAAGTATGTAGAACACATCTACGCGGCTCCGGACTTGGCTGACATTAGAGATAGTGTGAATCGAATACCTGCCACCGATTCTGACGATCCGGCGATGATAATGCGTATTGCGGAGGTGTTTTTAGAAAGGAATTCGGCCGTGTTCCACGCCGGCGTCGATGCATACCAGGCGGCCAGGGACAATGACTTCCGCAGTGTCCTACGGAAGCTCAGTGTGTTTCGTCGTGCCATAGCATCGGCAACACGCACTCCCGACCTCGCTGCTCAGCACGGGCTGGAGACGGCGATGGTTAAATTAATACGACAAAATCTGGGGAAGCTTTTTTCGTACTATGGACCCCTTGCACAGGCCGCCAAAGACGCCGGTGCGGAGGAGGCGCCGCCAAATGAGTGACGAGCCCGCCTAGCACCAAGATGTTGCTCACGAACCCCAACCCGCCCCCCGACGGCCCCCGCGACGTCGTCGTCGGCAGCTACACGCCCAAGCGGCTGCGGGGGCGTCTTCAGTAGCCTGAGAAGCAGCTCATCGCGACGCTGGTCGATTGCGTTTTGGGAAGAGATCCCGTCAGATGTCAAGTCGCCAAGCATTATGAAAGCTTACCAGAAAATTTCCCGCCCCACCAGAGGCTGAAAGAATCCTGGATTCTCTCCACGACGGGACTGACCTCTCCGCATCGATTACGGCAACGGCCATAATTGAGGCATACCTCGAAAAACTGCTCATCAAAAAGTTGAAAATCAAAAATAGAAACTTAATTGGTCAGTTATTCAGCGCGCATGGCCCGCTATCAGATTTTCACTCGAAAATTCTAATTGCTAATGCCTTCGGCATTATAACAAGCCCAATGGCAGAGAACTTACATTCACTTAAAGCAATTAGGAACGCATTCGCTCACTCAACGGTGCCGATTTCGTTCGATCATGAACTGATCGTGCGTGAGATCGAATCCCTGAAATCTTTCAAGGCCATGAGAGGGGCTCTAGGCGGATCAAATCACAAGCTAAAGCTTGATAACAAGGGCTGGTTTCTCATGCTGGTTCGCTTCTTGTTCATCCTCTTTGACTGCCTTGAGAAGCACCCTGGCACAGCCGGCGAAGCCATCAACGAGATGCTCGACCGGAATGAAACTCAAGCATCGACATGAATTGGGGGCGACCCACCCCGCTCTCGGGTCCGCGCGCTTCTCGCTCGTTCCATCTCCCGATCTCCCGTTCGGTCCCAACGCCGCGCCAAGTCGCGGTAGGCACCTGATGGTAGTTCGGGTAGATTGTCCCACACGAACGGGGGGTAGTAGCCCATGCCAGATGGATTGGGTCCGCTGATCGCGGGAATTTCGACCGTGGGCGCTGTAGGGGGATTCGGTTATTTCATCGACGGCAAGCTCTCGGACGAGTTCAGGGATAGGGTGCGCGACAAACTGAATCGTGTCTCCGGGGCCGATGACACTTGGCCCGCCTTGTTCCTTATCATGTTCGATCGTTTGTTCGTTCCCGGGCAAAGACGGCGACCGAGCTTCAAGCGCTCCGCTGCGGTGTCGATCAATATTTTGGCGTTCTTACTGATCCTCTGGGTGGTGTTTTTGCCCCAGCGGCTAGACTTCTTACTTGACGAGATGAGAAGAGAGTTAGGCACAGAATACGACGTAGGCACCGCGCTCCCTGCATTTTTCTTTCTTGGCGTTATGATAAACCTAATTGCCGACTATTTCTCTCTTTGGGAGAGCCGATTCGTATTGGGCCGAATGACGACGAAGGGCGGTGCTGTCAACAATGCGGTTTATTTGCTTGTCGACTTCGTCGCGACGGTAGTTATTTTTGCTCTCGCGGTTTCATTAGCGTTCTTTGTAATAGACGTTTTTTCTAAAGCGGATGAACTGGTTTTCCGAATCTTCGCAAAAACCGCCGCCGTCTTTAAAATGTTTATAAACGGAGGCTTGCTGTTTTCCCACGACGTAGTATTTACCGATCTCATCGCCGCTTATCTCTACACGACCCTTTTCACCTCGGTTTGGGTGTGGATTTTCATGTTGGGCGGCGTTTTTTGGCCGCTCTTCAGTTGGTTGAGCAAGGTGCTCGCCGTCGACAAATATCCCGTTGGTTCCGTTATGGCCATCGGCGGCGTCTTCCTCGGCCTCATCATCACCGCCGCCGGATATGTGCGGATGGCGATCGTTCCATAACCAACACCCCTGCGCGCGGCTACTCGGGCCGGGCTTGAGGGGCGGCGTCGGACGACGTCACGGACTCTTTAGCTGGGGGGCGGGCCGGTGAGCCGCGTCACGAAGCACGAGGGCGCGTGACGAACCGCTCTTCGTCGCCGTCCTCGTACGTCCCCAAGGCTTTCCTGAGCGAAACCTTCTCGGGGCCGGCGACGATGTCGCTGGCGATGACGTGCTCCGGGTCCTTGAAGCCGATCTCGACCGGCTCGTGGTCCGGCACCACCGGCTCGCCGTCGGCCGTGATGCGCCAGTACATCGGCGTGTAGTTGACGCGGCTCCACGGGCTGAACAGCGTGCCCGGCGCGTGCAAGAGCGCACCGATCGCGATCTCGAGCCCGGTTTCCTCGCGGTACTCGCGCCTGAGCGCCTCCTCGGCGCTTTCGGTCTCGTTCACCCCGCCCCCCGGGAATTTCCAGCAGAACACCTCGGCGATGTACTCGGCGGCGATCAGCACGCGGCCATTTCTCAGCAGGATGCCGTAGACGCGCAGGTTCTCGGGGTGGTCGTACGTCGGCATGGCAGGGCGAGTGGGTGGTGCGGGCGCGCCCAACCTTACCGACGCGGGCGCGCTTGGCAAGCGCTCGGCGCTTTGGCACATGGACGCCGCGCCCGAATATGATTGCTGGTGTGAAGCGGTGTTCTTTATCATCGCCGGATCGCCACGCGTGCGGTCGCCGCTCCGCCGCCACACTGCTACAGTTCTGTGCAGGAGACGCCCAATGCCCGCCCACGGAAACGTGCTCGACATGATCGGCGACACGCCGATGGTCGAACTTGCTCATCTCGACGCCGGACCGTGCCGCCTGTTCGCCAAGCTCGAAAGCCAGAACCCGGGCGGCTCGATCAAGGACCGCATCGGGTTGTCGATGATCGAGGCCGCCGAACGCGACGGCAAGCTCGAGCCCGGCGGCCTCATCGTCGAGGCCACCGCCGGCAACACCGGCCTCGGCCTGGCGCTGGTCGCGTCGCAGAAGGACTACCGGCTGATCCTCGTGATCCCCGAGAAGATGAGCCAGGAGAAGGTGTTCCACCTCAAGGCCTTCGGGGCCGAGGTGCGGATGACGCGCTCGGACGTGACCAAGGGACACCCCGAGTACTACCAGGACTACGCCGAGCGCCTGGCCCGCGAGACCGGCGCCTTCTACATCAACCAGTTCGCAAATCCCGCCAACCCGCTGGCCCACGAGCGCACCACCGGTCCCGAGATCTGGGAGCAGATGGGCCACGACCTCGACGCCGTGGTGTGCGGCGTCGGCACGGGCGGCACGATCACCGGCGTCGGCCGATTCCTCAAGCGCGTCGCGCCGCGCGTCGAGATGGTGCTGGCCGATCCCGAGGGCTCGGTGCTCGCCGGCTACGTCGAGACCGGCGAGATCAAGGAGGCGGGGTCGTGGCTGGTCGAGGGCATCGGCGAGGACTTCGTACCGCCGATCTGCGAGTTGTCATTGGTGAGCCGGGCCATTACCGTCAGCGACGCCGAGGCGTTCGCAGCGGCGCGCGAGCTGTTGCACAAGGAGGGGATTCTGGCGGGCTCGTCGTCAGGCACGCTGCTCGCCGCGGCGCTGCGCTACTGCCGCGCCCAGACCGAACCAAAGCGGGTCGTCACCTTCGTCTGCGACGGCGGCGACAAGTACCTGTCCAAGATGTACAACGAGTACTGGATGATCGACCAGGGCTTCATCCGGCGCGAGGCCCACGGCGATTTGCGCGACCTCATCAGCCGCCGTCACGTCGAGCACGAGGACATCACGGTCGCGCCGGACGACACCTTGCTCACCGCGTATTCGCGCATGAAGCTCTATGAGGTCTCGCAGATTCCCGTGGTCGACGACGACCACATCGTCGGCATCGTCGACGAATCCGATATCATGCTCGCGGTCTACGACCACGAAGGCCGCTTCGGCGACCCGGTGCACGAGTCGATGAGCGCCAAGCTCGAGACGGTCGCGCCGTCGACGCCGCTCGCGGCGCTGTTGCCGATCTTCGACAAGGGCTGCGTTGCCCTCGTCCGCGATCGCGACGAGTATCTTGGGCTGATCACGCGGATCGACCTGTTGAACCACCTGCGCCGGAGGATGAGGTAGCCGACATGGCCGACGCGACCAACCGCCCGGGCTTCGCCACCCGGACGATCCACGCGGGCCAGCAGCCCGACCCGACGACCGGGGCCATCATGACGCCGATCTACGCGACCTCGACCTACGTCCAGTCGAGCCCGGGCGTGCATCAGGGCTTCGAGTACGCGCGCACCCAGAACCCGACGCGCATGGCCTACGAGCGCTGCGTCGCCGATCTCGAGGGCGGCCAGGCGGGCTTCGCCTTCGCCTCGGGCATGGCGGCGAGCGCCACCCTGCTCGACTGCCTCGACCGCGGCGCCCACGTCGTCGCGGTGGACGACCTTTACGGCGGCACCTGGCGGCTGTTCGAGCAGGTGCGCAGGCGAACGGCCGGGCTCGAGTTCACGTTCGTCGATCTCGCCGAACCCGGCGCGCTCGAAGGCGCGATCCGCCCCGAGACGCGGATGATCTGGATCGAGACGCCGACCAACCCGCTGCTCAAGCTGGTCGATCTCGGCGCGGTCGCCAAGGTCGCGCGCGAGCGCGGGATCTGGACGGTGATGGACAATACCTTCGCGACCCCCTGGGCGCAGCGGCCCCTGGAGCACGGCTTCGACCTCGTCGTTCACTCCGCCACCAAGTTCTTGAACGGCCATTCCGACATCGTGGGCGGCGTCGTGGTGGTGGGCGAGAACGCCGAGCTCGCCGAGCGCGTGGCGTTCCTGCAGAACGCGGTCGGCGCCATCGCCGGGCCGTTCGATTCGTTCCTCGCGCTGCGCGGGCTCAAGACGCTGGCGCTGCGCATGGAGCGCCACTGCGAAAACGCCGCGCGCATCGCGGCCTGGCTCGAGGCGCACCCCAAGATCGAGCGCGTCTACTACCCGGGGCTTGAGAGCCACTCGCAGCACGCGCTCGCCAAGCGCCAGATGCAGGGCTTCGGCGGGATCGTCACGGCGCTGATCGAAGGCGGCCTCGCCGGGGCACGCCGCTTCCTCGAGCGCTGCCGCCTGTTCGCGCTGGCCGAAAGCCTGGGCGGCGTCGAAAGCCTGATCGAGCACCCGGCGATCATGACCCACGCCTCGCTGCCGCCCGAGGTCCGCGCCGGCCTCGGTATCGGCGACAACCTGGTGCGCCTCTCGGTCGGCGTCGAGGACGCCGATGACCTCATCGCCGACCTCGCGAACGCGCTCGAGTAAGCAGCGCGCAGCGTCCAGCGGACGGTCGGGAGCGGCGAAATCGAAGGTCTTTGGTGAGCCTCGGCGCGGCGCCCTACATATGCTGCGCCGCCTGGAGGAACACCCGGCCGAGGGCGACGAGCGCCGCGCCGATGCGCGCGAGCGCGTCGTCGGAGACGCCGAGCCAAGCGACTATTCCCGCGGCCGTGGCGAGGTAGGCCGAGACGCGCGGGTTGCTTTCGATCGCGGCGCCGAGGGTGTCGCCCTGGCGGCTGGTGAATTGTAGCAAACGGCCGAGAAGCTGGCCGAGCACGGTCATGTTCATGGCGCCAGCGGCCTCTCCGGCCTCTCCGGCCTCTCCGGCCCCGCCAGCATTGCCGCTAGGCTGCTTGGATGCGGTCGTGGAGGCTCTTGGCGCGGCTTTCCAGGTTCGCCCAATCCTCGTCGGTCGGATCGGGCTCATCGGGGTTGGCGGTCTGGCCCATCAATCCTTGCAGCTTGGCAAGGATGTCGTTCTCGTTGGCGCGCGACGCGAGCAACAGTTGCAGCAGTCGTGCGATGGCTTCGGCGTTCATTTCGAGGCTCCCATGATACGGCTGACGAGATAATCCTTGTACTGCTCCATCGCCGCCTCGGCGGTGTCGATCGCGTCGTCGGCGGGCGCGCCGGCTCGCGCCAGTATCTTCGCTTCCTGGATCGAATCGTAGGCGCGCTTGTCGAACATCTTGATCGCGTCCTTGATCGCCGGGTTGGCCGTCTCGCTCTCGACGTATCCGGCGGCGGCTTCGGCCAGGGTGAAGTACTCGCTCTCGATCGCGAACAGCGCCGGGAGCGGGGCGGGCTTGTCGAACATCCCGCACGCGCCGAGCGTCGCAACCATGAACAGAATGAAGGTCGGCTTGCTGACGTTGTGTAGGTAGCGCATGACGTAATCTCCTATGGGTCGAGGTAAGCGCTGCCCTGGCTCCGCCGGAGGCTTCGCCGAGGCGAGCGAGGCGGGCGCAGGCGCTCGAGCGCGGCGAGGTAGCGCCCGGCGCCGTGGCGCGTGACCGGGCCCGGCCAGCCGCCGGAGTCGATCTCGATCGCGCGGGCGGGGTGGATCAGGCCGGGCACGGGCGGCCAATGCGGCGCGAAGTCGCGGTTGTTGACGTAACGGCTGATCGGGCAGTGGATCGCCGCCGTCGCTTTCAGGTCGAGCGCCTTCGGCGCGCCGAATGTCCAAAGCCTGGCCGGCGTTATCGACGCCCAGGCGGCGAACAGCGTCGCGAGGCAACCGCCCATGCTGTGACCGACAACGTGTGGACACGACGGCGTCGCCATCGCCGCCCGCAGGGCGTCGTCGCGGATCCGATTGAAATGGTGGAGGTAGCCGCTGTGAACCCGGCCCTCGCCCGCCCACACGACCGGATAGCCGAAGTTGCTGACGAGATCGCGCCAGCGCGCCTTGCGCGCCTCGGTGCCGCGGAACACCAGCGCGGCCTCGGCCTTGTTGTAGACGAGCATCGCTTGCGTGTCGGCGTGGTCCCAATACTCGAAGCCGTCGAAGCCGAGCAGCGCCGCCTCGGCCTTGCAGGCATCCCAATCCTCGTAGATCAGCGCGGCCAGCTTGCAGGCGGTCAGCGGGGTCATGCCCTCACCTCCACGGTCGCGGATGACCCGCTGCGCCGGCCCGGGCTCCGCCAGAGGCTTCGCCGAGGCGAGAGCGCCTGCGAGGCGAGAGCGTGCCGAACAGCACGTCGAACAACGGCAGGGTTATGTGGAAGTTGGTCTCGGGCCGGTCGTGGTGGGCGCGGTGATACGCCTCCAGGAACCGATAGATGCCCGAGCGCGTCCACCATCCGCCGTTCGGCTGGTGCATCTCGCGGTGAAGCGCGTTCCAAGCCAGCGTTTGGATCGGCACCACGCAAAGAGCCGCCGCGGCTGCAACCGGCGAGACCCCCCACGCCAGCAGTGCCAGCGCCGGGGCCATCCCGACCGCCGCGGCGGCGGTGTGCCACCACGAGATCGAGATGCCAATCTCGCGCCCGACCGGATCGGGCTCGTGGTCGAACCGGCGGTAGAACAGCCGATGATGCTTGACCGCGTGATCGAGCCAGATGTCTTGAAACGGGCCGGGGCAAAACGACAGCAGGGCGCTGAAAACGGCGCCGTGCATCACGTAGCGGTGGATCAGATATTCACCGAGAGAGACGAGAATCACACCCGCGCACAGCCCAACGGCCATGTGGCCGATTAGCACCGGCGGAGTCATGAGTAGGCCCGGTTGAGCCAGCCCGCGATGTACTTCGGGCGGCGGCGGTTGCGGTAGTAACCAGCGGCTTCGGAGCGGAGCGCGGCGAGCAGCACGTCGGACCGCGCGCGGTGCACGGCGGCGAGGGTCTTGGGGCCGAGAATGCCGTCCTCGAAGACGGGCTCTCCTGCGGCGCGGAGCGCACGCTGCAGGCAAACGTGCGCACCCCGCGGACCCATATTGACCGAGAGGTCGAAGACCTTGGTTGCGATGCTCACATCCGGCAGCCGGCCGTAGCCGTAGCGCTCCCAGAAGTGGCGGCGGTAAAGCTCGATGGCCTCGTCGCGCGTGAGGTTGCGGATCTCGTCGGGGCGAGCGCCAGGCCGGACGCGCCGCAGGAAGCGCAGCGAGATGCCGTGGTTGGTGATGCCGCCGGGATCGTCAGGGTCGTCGACCAGCCCGCCCTCGTGTTGCAGCACGACCTCGACCGCGCGATCGAAGTCGGTCACGCGCCGAGAGCCGGGACAGCCGTCGCCGGCTTCGCTGGCTCGATCGCGCATCGCTCAGTCCCGCGGTGCCGCGCCGAGCTGCTGATGAAGCAGGTCCTCGATGCGCTCCAGGCGCCGCACCACCTCTCCTCGAACGCGGCCTGGGCGGCGAAGGGCACGTAGCGCTCGGCCACCTGCGTCTTGTAGTCGGCGAGCTCGACCCGGAGGTCCGAGAGCGCCTTGCGGGTATGGAGCACGAGGCCAAACAGGCCGCCCACCAGGGCCGACGCCACAAGCGCGGCGAGGACCGGCCAGGGCAGCGCAAGCTCGGCCATCATTTTGCGCCCTCGCGCAACCACTGCCACGCTTCGCCGCCGGAGACGAAGTAGGCGCAGCCGTCGCGCACTGCGAACATCGAGTACGCGCCCTCGGGCGAGGTGGTGAAGAACACGGTGAGATCGCGCCCGAAGCGGTCACTGGACTTGCCTATGCCGGCCAGGGTCTCGCCCCAGCGCTTAAGCAGCTTGTCCAACACTTCGTCGAGACTGAGGCAGCCCAGATGCGCGATCGGTTGAAACCGCGCCGGCCTGCCTTCGCCGACCTCTCTTCGCCCGCCGACCTGCCTTCGCCGAAGAGAAGCTCCGGCTTCGCCCAGGCAGGAGCGGGCTTCGCGCAGGCGGGAGCGAAGCCCTCGCCTCGGCGGAGCCTCCG